>JAKBCB010000469.1 GCA_021808185.1 Pseudomonadota bacterium | reverse complement strand
CGCCCGCCACCACGGCGGCCAGTTTCTGCTGCGCATCGAGGACACCGACCGCGAACGCAGCACCGACGCGGCCACGCAGGTCATCCTGGAGGGCCTGGCGTGGCTCGGCCTCGATGCCGACGAAGCGCCGCTGTTCCAATCGACCCGGCAGGCGCGCCATGCCGAGGTGGCGCACGCCATGCTCGCAGCCGGCACCGCCTATCGCTGCTGGCTGACCGCGGAAGACCTGCGCGAGATGCGCGAGCGCGCGCTGGCCGAGGGCCGGTCCACCCGCGTCGATAGCCCGTGGCGAGACCGCGACCCGGCCGACGGCCCCGCCGGAGTGGCGCCCGCCATTCGCCTCAAGGCGCCGCGCGAGGGCGAAACCGTCGTCCACGACCTCGTGCAAGGCGAAGTGCGTGTCGCCAACGCCGATCTCGACGACCTGATCATTCTGCGAGCGGACGGCACGCCGACATACCAGCACGCCGTGGTTGTCGATGACCACGACATGGGCATCACCCATGTCATTCGTGGCGACGACCACCTGACCAACACCTTCCGCCAATGGCAGATCTACGCCGCGATGGGCTGGACGCCGCCGCGCTTCGCGCACATCCCGCTGATCCACGGCGCGGATGGCGCGAAACTGTCCAAGCGCCACGGCGCCGTCAGCGTGCTGGAATTCCGCGAGCAAGGGTTTCTGCCCGAGGCGCTTTGCAATTACCTGCTGCGCCTCGGCTGGGCGCATGGCGACGACGAAATCCTGCCGCGTGAGGAACAGATCCGCCTGTTCGACCTCGACGGCGTCAATCGCGGCGCGGCGCGCATGGACTACGCCAAGCTCACCCACCTCAACGGCGTCTATCTGCGCGCGTCGGCCAACGCGCGGCTGGCCGACGAGACGCTGCACCGCCTCGCGCACCGCCCGCATCTGGCGCTGGGCACCAACGCCGCGCATCGCGTGACCACGCTGCTGCCGCATCTGAAGGAACGCGCGAAAACGCTCGTGGAACTGGCCGACATGGCGAGTTTCCTCGCACAGCCGCTGCCCCTGCCGATGGAGCCGAAAGCGGCGGCGCTGCTGACGCCGGAGGCAAAAATCCTGCTCCGCGACCTCGGCCCCGCGCTGGCCGCGAGCGATTTCACCATCGCGGGCATCGACGCGACGCTGCGCGCCTTTGCCGAGGCGCACGGCCGCAAGCTCGGCCAAGTCGCGCAACCGCTGCGCGCGGCACTGACCGGCAGCACCGCGAGCCCGCCCATCGACGCGACGGCGGCGGCGTTGGGACGGGAGGAAGTGCTAGCACGGATCGCGACGGCGGCGGCGTAGCGGCAGACGTTGCCCCCCGCCCACGAACGGGGCACGCTCGCCGTGGGAACAGGAGGAAACGCCATGACCGATCCGCACGCGTCCCGCCGTGCCCTGTTGCTGGCGCCGCTTCTCGCCGCCCTGCCGGACCTGATCGGCAGCGCGGCCGCGAGCCCGCTCAACCCGGTGCAGACCATCGTCCGCCTGCCCGACACCCTGCAATGGCACAGCAGCAAGGGCGCGCCGCCGAACAGCGTGGACATGTGCCCGCTCGTCGGCGACACCGATGGCACTGGCCTGTATTATACGCTCGTGCGCTGGTGGCCGGGCTACATGAGCGCGCCGCACCGCTACGTCACCGACCGGCTGTGCGTCGTCGTCTCCGGCACGTGGTGGTGCAACAGCGGCGCGGATTTCGACCCAGCATCCTGCGTGCCGGTGCCGGCCGGCAGTTTCGTGCACCGCATCGCGGGCACCTGGCACTACGACGGCGTCGTGCGGAGCCACAAGGAGCCGGTGGTGATCGCGATCTGCGGCATCGCGCCGATCAAGCTCGAACTGGCGGACCCGAAGCTGCCGCTGGTGCGGGCGGTCTAAGCGGACCTTCGCTGCTTGTCGCACGGAAGCGCGGGCGCGATGAAAAGCCCCCTCCCCTTGCGGGAGGGGGAGCTTCCGTGCCCCAACCAACGGGAGTCTGCTTAGCCCGCCGCCGCGTCGAGCAGACGGGCGAAGGCGCGGGCGGGCGGGCTCGGGCGCCGGCCCGGCACGCCGATCCGGCTGAGCACGCGCCGGTACTCGCCCGCCGCCGTCGGCAGCACCGCAAGCCGCCCGAGCGCGATCTGGTCCGCCGCCGCCACGGCAGAAACCACCGCGACCCCCAGCCCCGCCGCCACCACCTGCTTGATCGCCTCGGTGCTGCCCACCTCCAGCGTGCGGCGCGGGGCGATGCCGGCCTCGGCCAGCACCCGCTCGGCCACCTCGCGCGTGCCGGAGCCGGGTTCGCGGACCACGAACACTTCCTCGCCCAGATCGGCTGGGCTCGCCACCCCGCCGCGCGCCAGCAGCCGATGCGTCGGCGCCACCACGAACACCATCCGCTCCTCCCGCCACGGCGTCACCGTGAACGCGCCGTCCTCCACCGGCCCCTCCACGAGCGCCAGATCGATCTCCCGCCGCGCCAGCAGGTCGAGCACCGCCCAGGTGTTGGCGCTGGTCAGCCGCAGCACCACGCCCGGATGCCGCGCCTGGAACGCCGCCAGCACCGGCGGCAGGTGGTAGGTGGCGATGGTGGTGCTGGCGCCGATGCGCAGGCTGCCGCGCTCCAGCCCGCGCAGGGCGCGCATCTCCTCCTCCGCCGCGCGCTCGATGGCGAACAGTTCGCGCGCGCGCGCCGCCAGTACCAGCCCCGCGTCGGTCAGCCGCACGCCGCCCGGCCCGCGCTCCAGCAGCGCGGCACCGAGTTGCTCCTCCAGTTCGCGCACGCCCTTGGAGACGGCGGGCTGGCTGATGTGCAGCGCCTCGGCGGCGCGGGAAAAGCCGCGCCGCTCGGCCACGGCGTTGAACAGACGAAGCTGGTGCAGGGGCAGGACCATAACCGCAGGCCATGATTCCATAAGAACGATGTATTTGAGTTATGCCCCCAGCCACGCCATGTCCAGCGCATCGACCAAGGACAGCCACCATGACGCACCTTCCGCCGCAGCCCGAACCCGTGATCCGCCCCGCCCATGTGGACGAGGCCGGCCGCCTGGAACGCGCCGCGCGCGACTGGCTGTGGCATCCGCTGCCGGGCATCGGCCTGTGCATCACCATCACCGCCGCCGCCTACGCCTTGCAGCGGCTGGAAGTGCGCCTCGCCGGGCACCCCTACGTGGAGGCGCTGGTGCTGGCGATCCTGCTCGGCACCGCGCTGCGCACGCTGTGGACGCCGGCGCCCGCGTGGCGCCACGGCATCGGCATCAGCGGCAAGCTGCTGCTGGAAATCGCCGTCGTGCTGCTCGGCGCCTCGGTCAGCCTGCCGGCGGTGGCG
>JAKBCB010000468.1 GCA_021808185.1 Pseudomonadota bacterium | reverse complement strand
CCGTAGCGCGGTGAGACTTCCTGCACATGCACGCCGGGGGCGGCGGCCAGCGCCGCGCGCAGCATGTCCGCGTCGTGCCATTCGGCGGAGGCGGCTGAGCAGAGGTAGAACTGGTTCTCCGCCTGATGCGTGATGGTGAATTCGCTGAGAATGCGGCCGTGCTCGTTCAACACCCAGGACAGTCCGACGCGGCCGACGCGCGGCAGCTTCGTGCAGACCAGCCGATCCAGCCAGCGCGCGGCGTTCGGCCCGGTGACGATGAACTTGGTGAAGCCCGGCAGATCGAGCAGGCCCACGCGCTCGCGCACCGCGCGGACTTCCTCGCCGACCGCCCCAAGGTATGGCCGCGCGCGCGCGAAGCCGGGGGCATCGGCGGCCTCGTCGTGGCGGGCAAACCATGCCGGCCGTTCCCAGCCACCGCGCGCGGCGTAGCGGGCGCCCTTGGCACGCAGCCTGTCGTACAGCGGCGATGTGCGCAGCGGCCGGCCCGCCGGGCGTTCCTCGTTCGGAAACGACGGCGCGTATTCGTTCTGATAGACCTCGACCGCCTTCGCCACGACGAACGACCTGGTGGCGTAGCTGGTGAAACGGCGCGGATCGAGCGGCCACAGATCCCATTCCGGCCCGCCCTCGATCACCCATTCGGCCATCGCCTTGCCCGCGCCGCCCGCCTGACAGATGCCGAAGCTGAAGGTGTTGCAATGGAAGAAATTGCGCAGGCCGCGCGCCGGCCCGAGATACGGGTTGCCATCCGGCGAGTACGGGATCGGGCCATTGACGACGCGCTTGATGCCGGCGGTGCGCAAGGCGGGCACGCGCGCGCAGGCATCCTCGATGTAGCGATCCAGCCGTTGCAGGTCGTCGTTCCAGAGCTTGTACGAAAAATCCTCGGGAATCCCGTCGAGCCACATCGGCGTGGCCTGCCACTCGTACGGGCCGAGGATGAAGCCGCCACGCTCCTGCCGCAGATAGTACGACGAGTCCGGGTCGCGCAGCAGCGGCAAGCGGGCGTCGCGGGCGAGCAGGTCCGGGACGTCCTCCGTCACCAGATACTGATGCGACATGCTGACGCTGGGCAGATGCTGGCCGAGCAGCGCCATGACCTCGCCCGCCCGATAGCCGGCGGCGTTGACCACGACATCGGCGACGATGGCGGTTTCCTCGCCGGTCTTGGCATCGCGCGCGCGCACCACCCAGGCGCCGTCTGTCCGCTGCGCGATGGCGAACACCTTGGCGAAGCGGCGGACCGTCGCCCCCAGCTTGCGCGCCGCCGCCGCGAAGGCCTGTGTCAGTTGCGCGGGGTCGATGTCGCCATCGAGCGGATCCCACAGCGCGCCATTGAGGTCGTGCAATTCCGCCAGCGGATAGCGGTCGCGCAACTCGCTCGGTGAGAGCACCTCGTAGTCGATGCCGTTCGCGCGTGCCATGCCCCGGACATGCCGGAACTCGCGCAGCCGGTCCCCGGTATGCGAGAGCCGGACGGAGCCGGTGATGTGGTAGCCGATCGGGTAATCGGCGATCTCGCCGAGCTGTTGATACAGCCGGGCGGAATAGGCTTGCAGCTTCAGGATGCCCCAGGAGCCGGAAAATGTCGGGCAATTTCCGGCGGCATGCCACGTGGAGCCGGAAGTGAGTTCGTCCTGTTCCAGCAGCAGCGCGTCCGCCCAGCCCAGCCTGGCCAGATGGTACAGCACGCTGCACCCCACCGCGCCGCCGCCGATGACTGCCACGCGTACATGTTCGGCCATGTCATACCCCCGTCGCCGCGACGGAGGGTGGCTGGGAGGCGCCGGCCCGTCAACGGGCGCCGATCGCCGCCGTGGGATCAGGCGGCGATCGGCAGCACGCTGCCGTCGAGCGCCATCAGATACAGCTCGGCCGCGAGGTCGGGGTGGCGCGCCTTTAGTTGGGCGGCGAATGTGCGCAGTATCCGTTGGTGCGTCGCGGTCTCGGTCGCCGGGTCCTTGATGCTGTCTGGGCCCAGGAACACCTTGAAGGCACCGCAGTCGCGATGGTCGATCACGATGACTTCCTGGATGCCGTGCAGTTGCTTGGCGATATCCACATGGTCCCAGAAGGTGTGCGCCCAGTCCGGCTTCTGGTCGAGCAGGACACCAAGGGCGGCGCCGGCCAGGATGGTGTGGTCGTAGGCGTGCTCCAGCCCGTGCTGCTTCATGTAGGAATCAACCGAGTCCAGCAGCCGGTAGTCGATGCAGCTCAGCAGCAGGGCCTTGGCGGCACCGGCGGCGGTCGCGGGCCGCACGCGGGACATCAGCACGGCGCCACCGGCACCGCCCGCCAGCGCCAGCAGGCGGCGGCGGCCCAAGGCCGGCGGGTGGCAGGAGCAGGTGAGCGGGAGAGGCGACATGCCGGTTGATCTCCGCGATGTGGGCGGCGGACGCCTCAGCGCGGCGCCGGAACCGCCCGTCGGTGCAGCCCGCCGGCAAGATACCAGATCACCGCGCCCAAGACGATCGCGCCGCCTAGCAGCGTCGTCGCCGCCGGCATCTCCGCGAAGGCGAGCCAGACCCAGATCGGGGACAGCACCGTGTCCAGCAGCCCGAGCAGCCCGGCCTCGCCCGACGGAATGTGCCGCGCGCCGAGCAGGAACAGCAGATAGGCGAGGCTGGTCGTGACGATGGCGAACACGGCCAGCACCACCAGGGTGGGGGCGTCCGGCACGCCCGCCGGCATCAGCGGCCAGGCGATGAGCCCGGTCAGCACCGCCGCAACCGCGTTCACCACGGCCATGGACAGCGTCGGATAGCGTCGTGCCATCACCACCAGCACGGCGAAGGTGAAGGTCATCACGAGGGCGAGCGCATTGCCGCGCACATCGCCGGCACGCGTTGCCGCGCCAGCCATGACGACGATGCCGGCGAGCGCGATGCCGGCGGCGATCAGCGTGCGCCGGCCGGACCGTTCGCCGATCCACAGGAACGCAACACCGGCGGCGAGCAGCGGCACGGTCGCATAGACGATCATGACGTTGGCGACGCTGGTCGCTTGCAACGCCGCCACGTAGGCGACCATCGAGATGGCAGAGACCGCCGCAGCGAACAGCCCGGGCCAGCCGATCGCGCGGATCGCCTGCGGCGTGCGGCGACCGTGCTCGATGGCGACCAGCAGCAACAGCGAAGCGGCGGCGAACACCGAGCGCCACACCTGGATCGTCCACAGGTCCAGATCAAGCATGCGCACGAACAGGCCGGCAGTGCTCCAGAGCACGCTGCCGCCGGCCACCAACAACAAGCCGGAGAGCCGCCGGCTGGTGTCCGGCAGATGCAGAGACATGGCCGACATGGGACCTATCCTCGTGAGGC
>JAKBCB010000467.1 GCA_021808185.1 Pseudomonadota bacterium | reverse complement strand
CGAAGCCCAACGCCGCGCCCTGCACCATCAGCGTCAGGATCAGTTGCCGCGCGCCGATATCGGGTGTCCATCTTGTCGCTTCCGACAGCGACCACAGCAGCAGCACGATGCCAATGCCCATCAGCAGGCGCGGATCGACGCGGGAGGAAAGTTTGCCCGCGATCATCATCGCCGCCATCGTGCCGATGCCGCGCGGCGCCATCACCAGCCCCGCCGTCGCCACCGGATAATTGCCGAGGTTCTGCAACCACGGCGCGAGCAACGCGGACGTCGCCAGCAGCACCACCCCGACCGCGAACATCATCGCCAGCGAGGCCGAATAGTTGCGGTCCTTGAAGATGCGCGGCGTGATGAACGGTTTGTCCGAGGTCAGCAGGTGCGCGAGGAACAGGTAGATTCCTAGGCCCGCCAGCACCGACTCGGTGATGATCTCGCCGGAGCTGAACCAGTCCTTGTCCTGGCCGCGGTCGAGCATCATTTGCAACGAACCGATGCCGAGCGCCAGCACGCCGAAGCCGGTCCAGTCGAACCGCAGCCCCTGGTTGCGTGCCGCGCGCGGCATGAAGAGCATGAGTCCCGTGATGGCGATGATGCCGAAAGGCAGGTTGACGAAGAACACCCAGCGCCAGTTGTACACATCGGTCAGGTAGCCGCCGAGCGTCGGACCCAGGATCGGCCCGACCATCACGCCCACGCCCCAGATCGCCATGGCCGAGCCGCGCTGCTCGGGCGGGTAGATGTCCAGCATCACCGCCTGCGACAGCGGCACCAGGGCGGCGCCGAACACGCCCTGAAGCAGGCGGAACAGCACCATCTGCGGCAGCGACTGCGCCGCGCCGCACAGCATCGAGGCGGCGGTGAAGCCGACCAGACACAGCACGAACAGGTTCTTCCGCCCGAACCGCGCGGACAGCCAGCCGACCGGCGCCGTCATGATCGCGGCGGCGACGATGTAGGAGGTCAGCACCCAGGTGATCTGGTCGGGCGCGGCCGACAGGCTGCCCTGCATGTACGGCAGCGCCACGTTGGCGATGGTGCTGTCCAGCGCCTGCATCAGGGTCGCGATCATCGCGCACACCGTGATCAGCGCGCGATGCGGCACCTTGTCGCTGGCGGCGTGGCCGGTGCTCACGGCAGCAGGTCGGCGAGGTGGCGCTCGTGCCCGGTGTCGATATCGGCCTCCACGCTGGAGCCGGCGCGCAGCGGCGGATCGCCCGGCTTGCGGTCGAGCTTGATGCGCACCGGCAGGCGCTGCACCACCTTCACCCAGTTGCCGGAGGAGTTCTGCGCCGGCAGCACGGAAAATTCCGAGGCGCTGGCCGGCGCGATGCTGTCCACCGTGCCGTGCCACGGGTGATCGGGATAGCTGTCCACCGTCACCGTCACCGGGTCGCCCGGCTTGATGTAGGTGAGATCGGTTTCCTTCGGGTTCGCCTCGACCCAGATGTCCTCGTCCGAGACCAGCCCGAACGCGGCGGCGCCGACCGTAAGGTAAGTGCCGGGCTGCGTCGCCTCGACATTCGTCACCGTGCCGCTGAACGGCGCGTAAACGGTGGCGTGGTCGAGCTGGCGCTGGAACTCTTCCACCTGCGCCTTTGCCTGCAAGTATTGCGGCGTGGTGGTGACATCCACGTCGGCATCGCCGCCGAGGCGGGCCAACTGCACCGCCGCCTGCTGCTTGAGGCTTTCCACCGTCGCGGTGTCGGCGGCGAGCTTGAAGCGGGCGTCGTCGAAATCGGCCCGGGTGACGCTGCCGCCCTTCACCAGATTGGCATACCGGTCGTAATTCGCCTGATCGGACTGCACCTGCGCCTGTTTCGCGGCGATGTCGCGCAACATGCGCTGATAGTCGCGCTTCATCGCCTCCATGGTCAGCCCGACCTGCGCGAGGTTCGCCTTCGCGCCGGCAATGGCGATCTGGATCTGGCGGTCGCGCAGGCGCAGCAGCACGTCGCCCTTGTTGACGTGCTGGCCCTCGCGCACCGCGACGTCGCCCACGATGCCGGCCACGTCGTCGGTGATGGCGATCTTCGCGGCGCGCACATAGGCGTCATCGACCGAGACGACGCGGCCGCTGTGCAGCCACCACCAGCCGGAGGCGACCACGACCACGGCGACGCCGCCGAGCATCAGCACCGGCCGCAGCAGCCGCGGGCGGGAGGAGCGCGCGACCGACGGGGCGATGGCGCCGGGGGCGGTGGTGGCGGAGGCCATCAGGCGACTTCCTTGATCGTGGAGTCCTTCATCGGACCCTTGTGGCGGCACTTGCGCAAAAGGGTGGCCTTCATCTGCTGCAATCCTTCAATCATCGCCTGCTGCAAGGCGGGCGAAACATCTTCCGTGAGCACGCGCAGGATGTCGGCGCGTTCGCCGTCCATCTCGGCCAGCACCGGCATGGCGGGCGGCAGCAGATGCAGCCGCCAAATGCGCCGGTCCTTCGGGTCTGGCCGCCGTTCCACCAAGCCGCGCGCCTCCAGCCGGTCGATCAACCGTGCGACGGTGATCGGCTCGACCTCAAGGATCTCAGCAAGTTCTTTTTGTGACAGGCCGGGCTGCTTCTGCAGCCAGATCAGCAGCACCCATTGCGCGCGGGTCATTTCCTGCGTGGCCGCGCGCTTGTCCGCCTCATGGCGGATCAGGCGGGCGACGTCGTGCAGGAGGAACAGGAGGTCGGGGGACTGGGGCACGCGACATATGATAAGCAGCGTTATGATCGCTGCCACCATTCATCGCATGCGCCCGGCGCGCGGCTGGAATGAGCGCGCCGAAGCCCTCAGCCGGCGAACAGCCGCCCCGGCGGCGGGGCCGCGCGCGAATACTCGATGCGGGTATAGCCGCCGCCTTGGTACAGCTCGATCACCGGGTCGCCGCTGGTCTTGCCGAGCAACTGGCCGGCATAGATGTCGGCACTGTCCTGGGGCAGCCAGCCGATCTTCCCGCGCGCGTCGCCGCGCCAGAAGGTGCGCGCGTTGGCCGAGGCGCCCCACAACACGATGCAGCCGGTGCTGTCGGCCAGCGTCGCCCGCTCGCACAGGCGGCACAGATCGGCGTAGGACAGCCAGGTGGAGAGCATCCGCTCCTCGGTCGGCTCCGGGAAGCAGGAGCCGATGCGCACGGAGACGCTTTCGACGCCGTGCTTGAACCAGTACAGCCGGCCCATCATCTCGCCGTACGCCTTGGACAGCCCGTAATATCCGTCCGGCAGCAACTGGCAGTCGGCATCGAGCGGCTCGGCGCGCTCGTGGAAGCCGATGGCGTGGTTGGAACTGGCGAACAGCACGCGCGCGCCCTCGCGCCGCGCGGCCTCGTGGACGTGGTACAATCCCC
>JAKBCB010000466.1 GCA_021808185.1 Pseudomonadota bacterium | reverse complement strand
TGGAAGGCGCATTGCGCCGCTACGACCCGAATGCGCGCTCGCTGTATCTGTCCGAAATGGTGCCGCGCGAAAGCCGCGGCTTCTACCTCGCGTTTCAGTTGGGGCTGCTGGAAGCGCGCGAGGCGGTGGACAAGATGATCGAGGACAGCGCGATGTCCTCGCCGGAAGCCGCGGCGCTGGTGCGCATCGGCCTGCTGAACTACGTCGCGGCCGCGTTGCTGATGCCGTATGTGCCGTTCCACGCGGCGGCGCGGGCGCTGCGGCACGATGTCGAGCATCTGGCCGCGCGGTTCGCGGTGAGTTTCGAACAAGCCTGTCAGAGGCTTTCGAGTCTGCAACGGCCGGGTCTGCGCGGGGTGCCGTTCTTTTTCCTGCGCGTCGATCCTGCGGGCAATGTCTCGAAGCGGTACTCCGGTGCTGGGTTTCCGTTCGCGCGCTATGGCGGCTCGTGCCCGCGCTGGGTGGTGCACACGGCGCTGAGCACGCCGGGGACGATCCGGGTGCAGGTGGCGCAGTTGCCGGACGGGGCGTCGTTCCTGTGCTTCGCGCGCAGCGTCACCGGCACGCCGGCGCGCTGGGGCGAGCCGCCGCCGGTGCATGTCATCGCGATGGGCGCGCAGGTCGCGCACGCGGCGGAGATCGTTTACGCCGATGGGCTCGATCTGGAGCGCGCGGCGGTGGGAATCGGCCTGTCCTGCCGCATGTGCGACCGGCAGGACTGCCGCAGCCGGGCGTTCCCGCCGCTGGCGCACCGGCTGGCGCTGGACCCGATGACGACGAGCGCGAGCCCGTATCAGTTCGAGGTGCGGCGCGCGTCGTAGCCGGTGCTCAGGTGTGGCGCAGGCGCGCGATGAAGAACCCGTCCAAGCCGCCGTGCTCCGGCCAGAGCGCCGGGGTGGTGCGCAGAAACCCCTCCGGCGTGATCGCGTGCGCGAGGCCGGGCACGTCGTGCGGGGAAATCGGGTCGATGCGCAGCGGCAGCCGGCGCCACGCGGCGATGGCACGCTGGGCACCTTCCTCGGGTTGCAGCGAGCAGACGGAATAAACCAGCCGCCCGCCCGGCCGCAGCATGGCACAGGCAGCGGTGAGCAGCACGTCCTGCTGCGCGACGAGCGCGGCAAGGTCGCGCGCGCGCTTGAGGTGCGGCACGTCGGGGTGCCGGCGGATCGTGCCGGTGGCGCTGCACGGTGCGTCCAGCAAGACCGCGTCGAGCGGCTCCGCCGGCTGCCACTCCACCGCGTCTGCGGCCATGCACGCGGCGGCCAGGTGCAGGCGGGACAGATTTTCGCGCAGGCGCGCAAGCCGCGTCGCATCGCGCTCCACCGCCGTGACCTGTGCGCCGGCGGCGGCCAGTTGCGCTGTCTTGCCACCGGGGGCGGCGCACAGATCGGCGACGCGCTCGCCGGGGGCGGGCGCCAAAATCCGCGCGGGCAAGGCGGCGGCGGCGTCCTGCACCCAGAACGCCCCGTCCGCGAAGCCGGCCAGCTCGGTCACGCGGGTGCCGGCCGGATAGCGCCACGAGCCGGTCGGGAGCAACACCCCGCCCTCCGGGGCGGCGGCGCCGGGCATAAGGGAGATGTCGAGCGGCGCCTCGATCTGATGCGCCTCGGCAATGGCCCGGGCATCGGCGCCCCAGGCGCTCCAGAGCCATGCGGGGGTGTCGAGGCGCGGGCCGTCTAGGCCGTCGAGCGCTGCGGGGCCGGCGGCGGCGACACGGCGCAGCACGGCGTTCACCAGCCCCGCGAACGGCGCCAGCTTCTTCTCCCGCGCAAGCGCGACGGCGGTCGCCACCGCCGCGTGTGCCGGGGTGCCGAGAAACAGCAGCCCGGCGGCGCCGATACGCAGGATGTGGCGCACCGGGACGGGCGGCGCCTTGGTCAGAAACGGCTCCAGCACCGCATCCAGCGAGCCGAGCCGGCGCAGCACGGCGGCGGCGAGGCGGTGGCCGGCGGCGCGGTCGCGCGGATCGAGCGGCGGCAGCGCGTCCAGCGCTTCCTCCAGCGGGCGGTGCCGGTCGAACACGGCGGTCAGCAGGGCATAGGCGGTGTCGCGGGTGGGGTCGCTCATGGCGCATCCATGCCGCCGCGCGGCGCGGAACGGTAGCGGCAAGCGCACGACCCAGCCCTCCGCGCGGGGCCGGCGTAACCGGTTCGTAAGTCCTTGCCCGCAGGATGCGGAACGTTCATCGGGTGCTCCGCCATGCCCTTCGCGCCGTTTCGCCGCATCGCCGACCATGTCGGAATCGTGCCCCGGCTGATGCTGAGCGCGCTACTCGCCGTCGCGCTGACCGTGGCACTGGTGCAGGCATGGACCCTGCGCACGGTCAACGACAGCATGCTGGAGCAGGCGCAAACCCAGCTCGATGCGAGTTTACGGCTGCTGCGCCAGCGTCTGGCGCCGCTCGGGACGGAGTGGGCGACGGGGCCGCAAGGGCTGACGCTGGGCGGCACGCCATTAAGCGGGCGCAACGACATCCCCGACGCGGTGAAGGCCGTCACCGGCGCAGTGGCGACGATTTTCCAGGGCGATCTGCGCATCGCCACCAACGTCCAAAAGCCCGACGGCTCGCGCGGGGTGGGCACGCGGCTGGCGCCGGGGCCTGCGTTCGACGCCGCGATCCGGGATGGGCAGACCTATCGCGGGCGCAACATGGTGCTCGGCATGCCGCAACTGACCATCTATGAGCCGGTGCGCGACGCCGCCGGCAAGGAGGTGGGCATCCTGTTCGTCGGCGTGCCGCTGGCGGCGGCGGAAGCCACCGTGGCCAGCGTGCTGCGTCGCGCCATGGTCGCGGGTCTCGTGGTCGCCGCCGTGGTCGGGCTGTCGCTGCTGGGCGTGATCCGCCTGCTGCTGCGCCCGCTCGCGACACTGGCACGGGCGATGCGGGCAATCGCCGACGGCGCGCTGGATACCGAGGTCCGGCACGCCGGACGGCGCGACCAGATCGGCGAGATGGCCCAGGCCTTGTCCGCGCTGCGCGACGCCTCCGCGCAGGCGCGCGTGATGGAGGCGGAGGCCGAAGCGGCCCGCACGCGCGGACAGCAGGCCACGCAACGCGCGCTGGCCGACATGGCGCGCACGGTCGAACAGGCCGCGACGGCGGCGGCCGAGCAGGTACAGGCCGGCGGCGTCGCACTGGCCGGGATCGCCGACGGGCTGGAAGCGGCCGCCCGCCGCTCCGGCGAAAGCGCGCGCGCCGCCGCCACCGCCGCCGGCGACGCTCTGGCCAATGTCGAGGGCGTGGCCGGCGCGGCCGAGGAACTCAGCGCCTCGATTCGCGAGATTTCCGCGCAGGTGGACACCTCCGCCAGCGTCGCGGCGCAGGCGGT
>JAKBCB010000022.1 GCA_021808185.1 Pseudomonadota bacterium | reverse complement strand
CCGGGCGCCGAGCAACGTGATGTACATCCCAGCCACCCCCGACTGCGCGCGCAACCGGGCGTTCCTGCCCCGGCAGTTCGCCGCCTTCACGCAGGGCCGCAGCCCGCCGGACTTCCCGCCCGACGACATCGAAACGGGCTTCGCCGGCCGCGCCGGGCCGGACCTGCTGAGCGCCCTCGGCCGCCGGCAGATGGGCGTGGCATGAACGCCACCGGCGAGCCGGTGCTGGCGATCACCGCCGGCATGCACGCCAGCGCCTCGACCTGGGTGTTCAACGTCGCGCGCGAGGTGGTGGCCGAAGCGGTCGGCGGGGTGCATGCCTGCCATCTGCTCCATCCCGACGATCTGGCGCGCGAGCGCGCCCAGGGCGCGCGCCACATCGTCGCCAAGACGCATGGCTGGGACAGCCTAGCCGCCGATGCGCGAGCGTGGCGGGCGCGCGTGATCGTCTCGGTGCGCGACCCGCGCGACGCCATCGTCTCGGTGATGCAGCGCTTCGGCGAGCCGTTCGACCGCGCGCTGGGCGGCATCGCGCAGGATTGCCGCGCGGCGGCGGCCTGCGCAGAGGCGGGGTTTGCGGTGCTGCGCTACGAGGACCGGTTCTTCGAGCAGCCGGCCAGCGTCCGGCTGCTCGCGCGCCATCTTGGCCTGGACGTGTCGGAGGCAGCCGCCGAGCGGATTTTTGCCGCCTACACCACCGATGCGGTGCGCGCCCTCGCCGCCGGGGTGGCGGACCTGCCGGCCGCGCGTGTGGCGGGCCACGGCGCCGCCCGCTTCGACCGCCTGACGCAGATCACCCACGGCCATATCGGCGACACCCGCACCGGCAAATGGCACGACGTTCTCGCCCGCGACCAGCAGATGCTTGCCGGGATGGTGCTGCGGCCGGTCCTGGCGCGCTTCGGCTACGCCTGAGGCGGCGCTATGCCGGCTGGAACGTCCCATCCGGCCGCAACAGCTCCAGCACGCCGGTGCGGATATCGAACGAGGCGCCGTGCAGCTTCAGCCTTCCATCGGCCACGCGCTCGGCGATCCAAGGGAAGGTCAGCAGGTTTTCCAGCGACACCTTCACCCCCTCGTGCTCGCACGCCGTCTGCGGGTCCACCGGGTCGCACGCCAGCACGCGGTCCCGCGCGCGGCGGGCAATCGACATCCAGGGGCCGACGAATTCCGGCGGCGCCAGCGACGGGTCCAGCAGCGCGCGAATGCCGCCGCACATGCCGTGGCCGAGCACGATCAGATCGGGCACTTGCAACACCGTCACCCCGAACTCCAGTGCCGCGCTGGTGCCATGGAACTCGGCGTCCGGCATGTAGGGCGGCACCAGATTGGCGACGTTGCGGACCACGAACAGTTCGCCGGGGGCGACATTGAAGATCATGGTCGGATCAACACGGCTGTCCGAGCAGGCGATCACCATGGTGCGTGGCTTCTGGCCGCGCTCGGCCAGCCGCTCGAACAGCGCGCGTCGCTCCGGCCAGGTCTCGGCGCGGAAATGCCGGTAGCCCTCGATCAATGCGTCCACCGGCTACTCCAGATAGCGCGCGGTGAGGTGGGCGGTGAAATCCGCGGGGTCGAGCGGCTTGCCGGTGGCCGCGCGCAGCAGGTCGTTGAAGCCGAGCAGGCTGCCGCGCGCGTGCACATTGGCGCGCAGCCAAGCGACCAGCGGGCGCAGGTCGGCCGCCGCCAGCGCCTCGTCCAGCCCCGCGACCTCCCGCCGCGCCGCCGCCATCAGTTGCGCCGCCGCCATCGCGCCCAGCGTGTAGCTGGGAAAGTAGCCGAACGCGCCGTCGTACCAATGGATGTCTTGCAGGCACCCTTGCGCGTCGTCCGCCGGGACGATGCCCAGCAGGTCGCGCAAACCGTCGTTCCACGCACCCGGCAGGTCCGCCACCGCCAGATCGCCGGAGAGCAGGGCCTGTTCGAGACGGAAGCGCAGGATGACATGCGCCGGATACGTCATCTCGTCGGCATCGACGCGGATGAAGCCGCGCTCCACCCGGCGCCACATCGCGGCGAGGTTCTGCGTGGCGTAGGGCGCGGGATCGCCTCCGAAAGATTCCAGCAGCAGCGGACCGAGCGCCGAGAGGAACGCATCCGACCGGCACGCCTGCATCTCGACGATCAGCGACTGGCTTTCATGCGCGGCCATCCCCGCCGCCTCGCCCACCGGCTGGCGGGCGAAGTCGGCCGGCAGGCCGCGCTCGTACAGGGCATGCCCGGTCTCGTGCAGCACGCCCAGCAGGCTCTGGGCAAAATCGTCCTCGCGGTAGCGCGTGGTGATGCGCACATCCGTGGGCGTGCCGCCGCAGAACGGGTGCGCGGAGCGGTCGAGCCGGGAATGCTCCGGCTCCAGCCCGGCGGCGGCGGACAGGCGGCGGCACAGCGCCTCCTGCGCCTCGGCGGCGAACGGGCCTGCCGGGCGCTCCGGCGGCGGGCGGCTTGCTTGCAGTTCCTCCGCGCGCGGCAGGGCGTCGGCCAGGAAGGCAAGGTAGGCGTCGAACACCGGGGCAACGTCGGCGGCGCCGATGCCGCGCTGGAAGCCGTCCATGAGCGCATCGTACGGCGACAGGCCGAGCGCCGGGGCCAGGGCGTCGGCGTGCTGGCGGGTGAGGTTCACGACCTCGGCCAGCGCGGGGGCGACGGCGGGGAAGTCCTTGGTTCGGCGGGCTTCGCGCCACACCTTCTCGCATGCCGCGTTGGCGCGCGCCTGCGCCTCGACGAGATCGGCGGGGACAGCGGTGGCGCGCGTATGGGCGTGGCGCATCAGCCGCAGATTGGCCTGCCGCCACGGATCATCCCCCGCGCCATCGGCCTCCGCCGCCGCGAGGTCGCGGGCTGCCTCCGGCGCGGTCAACAAGCCGTGGGCGAGGCCGGCGAGCACGGCAAGCTGGTCGCCGCGTGCCGCGGCGCCGCCCGGCGGCATCATCGCCGCGCTGTCCCAGCCCAGCACGGCGGACGCCTCGCCGACGGTGGCGATGCGGGCAAAGCGGGCGGCGAGCCGGTCGTAGGCGGTCATGCGGCAAGCACCTTTCGCGCGTAGATCACGAACACCGCCACCAGCGCGGCGGCGAGGCCGAACCAGGTGATGGCATACTGGAGATGGTTATTCGCCGGACGCGGCAAGTGCTCGGCCGGAATCGGAGCATCGGGCGCGGCTTGCGGCGGGCCGAGCGCGACCAGCGTGAACGGCGCCACCGACGGCAGGCCGAGCGCCGCGCCGATGGCGGCCGGATCGAGCGTGTAGAAGCGCCGCCCGGCTGTGTCATCGGTGGCGGCGAACGGGCCGGGATGCTCGGCGGGGCGGACATAGCCGGTGATGCCGACGCTGTCGCCCGTGGGCAGCGCGGGGGGCGGCCCATGCTCCGGCACCCAGCCGAGATCGACCAGCAGCGGCGCGGCCCCCGTGCGCTCCAGCGGGACCACAAGCTGCGCGCCGGGGATGGCCCCCGCCGGGAGGTCGCGCACCTCCGCCCCGTAGCGCGCGGCGAGGTCGGGGCGCAGGCGGCCGGACACGGTGACCTTGGCGAACGCATCCGGCGCGGCGCCGAGCGGCACCGGGGCCGCCTGCTCGGCGGCGTCGATTTGCGCGAGAATCGCCGTCTTCCAGGCGAGCCGTTGCACCTGCCACATGCCGAGACCGAGCAGCACCGCGAGCATCACCACGGTCATCAGCGCGGGCACGAGCAGCCGCCGCAGCCTCAAAGCCCCATCTCGCTCGCGCGATGGCGGTATTGCAGGGCCACCATCGCGGCCTTCATCGGCCGCATCAGCGCGATGGCCAACGGCACCGTGACCACGGGCCACAGCACCGCGTGCACCCACAGCGGCGGCTCGAAGCGGAATTCCACCCAGAAGGCGAGGCCGACGACGACGGTGCCGAGCACGAACATCACCAGCACCGCCGGGCCGTCGCCAGTATCGTGCTCGCGCAAGTCGAGGCCGCAGACCGGGCAGGTGTCCCGCACGGTCAGCATGCCCCGGAACAGCTTGCCCTTGCCGCAGCGCGGGCAGCGGCACAGCAGCGCGGCTTGCAGCACCGGGACGGCCGCCGGCGGTGCCGTCATGGCGCGCTGCGGGACGTCATCCCGCCGTCGGGCCGGCGCCCCACAGATAGATGCAGACGAACAGGAACAGCCAGACCACGTCCACGAAGTGCCAGTACCAGGCCGCCGCCTCGAACCCGAAATGGCGCTCCGGCGTGAAGCCGCCGGCGTTGGCGCGGAACAGGCAGACCAGCAGGAACAGGGTTCCGACAATCACGTGGAAGCCGTGAAAGCCGGTGGCGAGGAAGAACGTCGCCGGATACACGCCGCCACCGACGAACTTGAACGGCGCGTCGGAATACTCGATCGCCTGGAAGGTGGTGAAGCTGAGGCCCAGCAGCACCGTCAGCAGCAGGCCGATCACCAGCCCGCGCTTGTTGCCCTCGATCAGCGAGTGGTGCGCCCAGGTGACCGTGCAGCCGGACAGCAGCAGGATCATGGTGTTGAGGAACGGCAGGTGGAACGGGTCGAAGGTGTGGATGCCGGCGGGCGGCCACATCGGCGTGGTCGCGCCGGCGACGTGCTCCGGAAACAGCGCGAAGTGGAAATAGGCCCAGAAGAAGGCAACGAAGAACATCACCTCGCTGGCGATGAACATCATCATGCCGTAGCGCAGGCCGAGGCGCACCA
Source organism: Pseudomonadota bacterium (assembly GCA_021808185.1). Taxonomy (GTDB): domain Bacteria; phylum Pseudomonadota; class Alphaproteobacteria; order Acetobacterales; family Acetobacteraceae; genus CAJCJG01. The sequence continues at coordinate 12,767 of JAKBCB010000022.1, read as the reverse complement.
CGGCGCTGTGCAGGCCGGGGGTCGCGCTCTCCTTCAGGACGTCACGCCACCACATGAACATGGTGCCGAGCACGACGACGAGGCCGAGCACGAGCCACAGGTAGTTGCCGAAATGCGCGGCCATGATGATGCCGACCACCGTCAGGCCGCCGCCGATGGCGCCGGTCAGCGGCCACGGGCTCGGGTCCACCAGATGATACGGCTGTTTCAGCCCCGAGCTGACGGGGAGGGTGGAGGCGCCGTGCGTGTCAGTGCTCATGCCGTGTCCATCGCGAAAAAGCTGGCCGCATCATCCCCAATTCGCCCCGCACATCAAGGGGCAAGGGCCAGGCGATGCCGCGGCGCGTCATCACCGGGTGATCGCACCGACATGCGGACCGGCGGAGGCAAGCTTGCCTGAGCGGTTGGCATCGTCGAGCGAGTGGAAGAACGTGTAGGACAACGTGATGGTGGTCACGTCGCGCGTGCTCGGGTCCGTGGCGATCGCCGGATCGACCCAGAAGCTGACCGGGAACTGCATCTGCTGCCCGGGGGCGAGGGTCTGCTGGTTGAAGCAGAAGCAGGCGGTCTTGTGGAAATAGATCGCCGCCTTCTCCGGGGTCACGTTGTAGATGGCGATGCCGGTGACGGGCACGGCGGCCTCGTTGCGCGCCTGATAGAACGCCACCTGCTCCTCGCCGAGCTTCAGCGTCACCTGCTTCTGTTCCGGGCGGAACGCCCAGGGCAGGCCGGGATTGGTGTCGGCGTTGAACCGCACGGTGACGGTCTGCTCACTGACCGAGGCGCTGACGGCGGGGCCGATCTGCGGCGTGCCGCCATAGCCGGTGGCGGCGCAGAACATGCGATACAGCGGCACGGCCGCGAACGACATGCCGACCATGCCGGCGACCACGCCGCCGAGGCCGAGCGCCAGCAGCGCGTTGGGGCGCCGCCCGCTCATGACGGCAGGTGCCCGGTGTTCGCCATCTTCACCATGGCAATGGCATAGAACAGCACCGCGAGGGCGATGAGCACCACCAGCATCGCGAGGTTGCGGCCACGCCTGCGGCGGGCAAGGGCTTCGTCGGTCTCGGGCAGCGGGGCGGAGTGGAGCGGGGCCATCGGATCAGCCCACCAGCCGATCGACAGCGAGGGCCGCGAACAGCACCGCGAGGTAGTACAGCGAGAATTTGAACAGCTTGCGCGCCGGCAGGTCGCCGGTCTGGCTGACCCCGCGCGAATCCTGCTTGTCGCGCAGCACGCGCCACGCGCCGGCGATAAACCCAAGGCCCAGGACCGTGGCGGACAGGCCGTAGATCGCCCCGGTCAGATGCAGCGCCCAGGGCAGCAGCGTCACCGAGACCAGCACGAAGGTATAGGCGAGGATATGCCGCCGCGTGCTGCGCGCGCCCGCCACCACCGGCAGCATCGGCACGCCAACACGCTGGTAGTCCGCGTGCGCCCATAGCGAGAGCGACCAGAAATGCGGTGGCGTCCAGAGGAACACGATCAGGAACATCAGCACCGGCAGCATGCCGATGCTTCCGGTGACGGCCGCCCAGCCGATCAGCGGCGGGAAGGCGCCGGCGGCGCCGCCGATGACGATGTTCTGCGGCGTCCGCCGCTTCAGCCACATGGTATAGACGAACACGTAGAAGGCGATGGACAGCGCCAGGATCGCGGCCGCCAGCGTGTTGGTGACCAGCCACATCAGCAGCACCGAGCCGACGGCGAGCGCCACGCCGAAGCCCAGCGCCTCGGACGGCGCGACGCGGCCGGCCGGAATCGGGCGGCGCGCGGTGCGGCGCATGTGGGCATCGATGTCGCGGTCGTACCACATGTTGATCGCGCCGGCGGCACCCGCGGCGACAGCAATGCACAGCACGGCGGTGAAGGCGAGCACCGGGTGCAAGTGGCCCGGCGCCACCAACAGGCCGACAAGCCCGGTGAACACCACCAGCCCAACGACGCGCGGCTTGAGCAGCGCCAGCCAGTCGCCGGCAGAGGAGATCGTGGCGCCGGAAAGGATGAGGGGGGACTGGTCGTCCCCCCTGTCCTCGGCCGCCACCGCGGAAGCGGCGTTGGTCATCGTCTGATCCGATCAGTCTCAGGCATCAGCGGATGCGGGGCAGTTCCTCGAACGTGTGGAACGGCGGCGGGGAGGAGACGGTCCATTCCAGGGTCGTCGCGCCCTCGCCCCAGTAGTTATCCGCGACGTGCTCGCGCGAGGTGAAGATGCGCAGCACCACGTAGAAGAACACCAGCAGGCCGGCGGCACTGATGAACGAGCCGACGGTGGCGACCTCGTTCCAGCCGCGGAAAGCCTCCGGATAGTCCACGTAGCGGCGCGGCATGCCGGCGAGGCCGAGGAAGTGCATCGGGAAGAAGGTCAGGTTCACGCCGATGAACGTGAGCCAGAAATGCACCTTGCCCCAGAACTCCGGATACTGCCGGCCGCTCATCTTGCCGACCCAGTAGTAGAACCCGGCGAAGATCGAGAACACGGCGCCCAGCGACAGCACGTAGTGGAAGTGCGCGACCACGTAGTAGCTGTTGTGCAGCACCTGGTCGAGGCCGGCGTTGGACAGCACCACGCCGGTCACGCCGCCGACGGTGAACAGGAACAGGAAGCCGACGGCCCACAGCATCGGCACCTTCAGCTCGATGGACCCGCCCCACATGGTGGCGATCCAGGAGAAGACCTTGATGCCGGTCGGCACGGCGATGATCATCGTCGCGGCCATGAAGTAGGCGCGGGTATCCACGCTCATGCCCGAGACGAACATGTGGTGCGCCCACACCACGAAGCCCACTACGCCGATCGCCACCATCGCGTAGGCCATGCCGAGATAGCCGAAGATCGGCTTCTTCGAGAAGGTCGAGATGATGTGGCTGATAATGCCGAAGCCGGGCAGGATCATGATGTACACTTCGGGGTGGCCGAAGAACCAGAACAGATGCTGGAACAGCACCGGATCGCCGCCGCCCTCCGGATTGAAGAAGGCGGTGCCGAAATTGCGGTCGGTGATCAGCATGGTGATGGCACCGGCCAGCACCGGGATCGACAGCAGCAGCAGGAAGGCGGTGACGAGCATCGACCACACGAACAGCGGCATCTTATGCAGGGTCATGCCCGGCGCGCGCATGTTGAAGATGGTGGTGATGAAGTTGATCGCGCCCAGCAACGAGGAGACACCGGCAAGGTGCAGCGCGAACAGGGTGAAGTCCATCGCCGGGCCGCTGTTGTACGTGGCGTTGGACAGCGGCGGATACAGCGTCCAGCCCGAACCGGCGCCGTCGCCGGTGAACAACCCCGCCATGATCAGCAGGAAGGCCGGCACCAGCAGCCAGAAGCTGATGTTGTTCAGGCGCGGGAACGCCATGTCCGGCGCGCCGATCATCAGCGGCACGAACCAGTTGCCGAAGCCGCCGATCAGCCCGGGCATCACCGAGAAGAAGATCATCAACAGGCCGTGCGCGGTGATCGCCGCGTTCCAAGACTGGCCGGACGAGAAGATCCCCATCTTCATGCCGGGGCTGAACAGCTCCAGCCGCATCAGCAGCGACAGGATGCCGCCGACCGTCCCGCCGACCACGGCGAAGATCAGGTACAGCGTGCCGATGTCCTTGTGGTTGGTGCTGAACAGCCAGCGCTTCACGAACCCGGGCGCGTGGCCGTGATCGTGGTCGTGATGCGCATGATCGTGGGTGGTGACACTCATTCTGCGTCTCCTGCGTGCGCTGACGCGGCGGTTACGGCTGGACCTGGGCGGCGGCGACGCGCACGGGCGCGCCAGTGATGGCGGGGCCGGGCGAAGCGGGCGCATCGGCCGCGAACTTCGTCTTGGCCTGCTGCACCCAGGCGGTGAACTCCTCCGGCGTGACGGCGCGGATCGAGATCGGCATGAAGCTGTGGTTGGTGCCGCAGATCTGATTGCACTCACCGTAGTACTGCCCCGGCTTGTCCACGCGCACCCAGGTCTCGATGGTGCGGCCCGGGATGGCGTAGCGCTGCACGCCAAGGCTCGGGATGAAGAAGCTGTGGATCACGTCGGCGCTGGTGGTCAGGATGCGGATGTTCTTGCCGGCCGGCACCACCAGGGGGTTGTCCACGTCCAGCAGGCGCAGATGCGGCGTCTGGTCGTCATCCTTGATGTAGTAGCTGGAGAAATCGACGTTGCCCTGGTCCGGGTAGGTGTATTCCCAGTACCACTGATGGCCGGTGACCTTGATGGTCATGTCCGCCGCCGTCGTCCGGTCCTCGAAATACACGAGGCGGAAGCTTGGGATCGCGATCACCACCAGGATCAGCACCGGGATCACCGTCCAGGCCACTTCCAGCCCGGTGTGGTGGCTCACTCGGCTGGGCACCGGGTTGCGCTGCGCGTTAAAGCGATACAGCACCCACACGATCAGCCCGCCGACGAACAGGGTGATGAGGGTGATTATCCACAGCACCAGAGTGTGCAGGCTCTGGATATGTTCCATCACCGGGCTGCCCGCCGTTTGCATGCCCATCTGCCAGGGCTTCGGCGCCTGGGCGGAGGCAGTCCCCGCGACGGCGAATGCGAAGCCGGCCATGAGAGCGAACGCGGCACCGAGCCGCCGAAGTAGGTGCATCGCCGATCCATCCCGCTGAAAATGCGCAAGCCCCGAGGGCCACGCCACGCATGTGGGCTACAGGAGGCTTTGCGCTAGATCAAGGCCCTTTCAGGTGAATACGGCCTTGGCCCGCGGCGTCAGCGCGCCAGGTGGACCAGGGTGAACAGGCCGAACGGCGGCATCGGCCGCAGTTGCGCGCCGGCCAGCTCGCCGGGTGCGAACAGCGCCTCGAACTTGAAGTCCGGATGCCAGCCCAGCGCGCGCGACGCCGGGGCCAGCGTGCGCTCGGCCCACCAGCGCAGGCCGCGTTCGGCCGCGAAGTGGTTGACGAACAGGATGTGCCCGCCCGGGCGCACGACGCGGCGCATTTCCTCCATCAGCCGGCGCGGGTGCGGCACCACGGAGGCGACGAACATCGCCACCGCGATGTCGAACTCCCCGTCCGCGAAGTCGGTGGCCTCGGCGTCCATCTCACGCAGCGTCTCGACGGTGGCGATGCGCTGTTCGGCGACGCGGGCGCGGGCGCGTTTGAGCATTTCGGCCGAGAGGTCGATGCCGACCACGCGCTTGCTGGCCGCGTAGCGCGGCAGCGCGAGGCCGGTGCCGACCCCGGCCTCCAGCACGCGCCGCCCCGGCAGCGCGTTCACCGCATCGACGGCGGCGCGGCGGCCCCAGGCGGAAACCCCGCCGAACGCGGTATCGTAAATGCCGGCCCAGCGACGATACGCCACGCGCACGTCGTTGGCGTCGAGCCCGGAGCGCGGTGCCGCAAGATCGCCGCGCGGCGGAGACGCAGATTGATAGGTCAAACAGTCACTCCCTGCGCCGGCGACCGACGCGACCCAGTCGCACGCACCGCAGAGCAGGGCGGACCACCCACCTGACGCGACCGGGAATTGCCCCTTCGCGCGCCCGCCGGTCAGTCGGCGATGAGGTTCACCGCCGCGGCCCGGCCATTCTGCTGCTGTTCAACGTCGAAGCCGACCTTTTGCCCCTCGTTGAGGGTGCGCAGCCCGGCTTTCTGCACCGCACTGATATGCACGAAGACATCCTTGCCCCCGGAATCAGGAGCAATGAAGCCATAGCCCTTCGTCGGATTGAACCACTTGACCGTCCCCTTGGACATCGACGCCGCGCCTTTCTTGGTTGCGGGCATCCTGTCCGGCCACACTATCCACGCCACCGACCGGTTTGCACAGACGCCCCTCGTGAACGAGCGCCAATTTGTCTGCGCGCTCCCTCGGGCGGCGGTCCTTGTTGCTTTTTCAGGCGCCCATCACTGGACGCCATGCCACCCCTCGGAACGATACGCGGGCTTTTTGCATCCTGCAACATATGCGAGCAACGGACCCCAAACGCGGCCGCGGCACCGCCCCACCCGGGCTATGCCGCCGCTTCCTCGCGCCGGTCGCGCACCTTCACGTAAGCAAGCTGGGCATGCTCGGCGCAGTAGGGTTTGCCCTGCACCGCCTCGACATCGCAAAAACGGAAGCTTTTGGTGCCCGGCTCGCCGATCGGCCAGCAGCAGGCCGCCATGCGCGGCATATGACGCGCCGGGGGGAGCGCGCGCACCGCAGGCGCGGCGGCGGCCGGAACCGACGCGACGGGCGCGGCGGACACCGCCGCGGCGGGGGAAGCGTCCGGCGGCGGCGCCTTGGCCACCACCGGGCGAGACTCCTCCCCGACGGTCAGCGTCGCCGCGAGCGGGGGCAGCGTGGGGCCGACGACGCGGCGCAGCGCGGGGGTACGCGGCGAACTCGCGCCGGTCACATCACGGCGGATCGGCGAAGGGCGCGGCGGCAGGCCAAGACGATGCGCCTTGCCAACCACGGCGTTTTTCGACACCCCCATGCGGCGACCGATCTCGGCCGTCGAGAGGCCCTCGTTCCAGAGCGCACGGAGCCGCACGATCGTCTCGTCGTTCCACTCCATCTCGTGGCCTCCCCGACCGCAACCTACAACATACTGTATTGGCCATGGGGACGGCACTCAATGGCGGAAGCGGTGGCCGGCGATAAAACTTGTGGACAACTTGCCTGCTGCCCACAACATCTGGTGCGTACAGGCACCCGCCCATGCGCGCGCATCACAACGAGCCGCGCCGACGGGGGGCGCGGCGCGCTCCCTGACAGTCGGGCCGACAACGCCCGACCGGACCGCTGGCGGTCCGGCGCGCGGCAGCCGATGCGGGATCAGCCCTGACGGGCGGGGGTGGACTGGTTGCCGCCGGCATGCGCGCCCGGCGGCGAGATGGTGCCCGTCGGCTTGTCTGCCGCGGCCTCCATCGAGGCATCGCTATCGTCCGCCATATTCTTCTTGAACGCCTTGATGCCCTTGGCGAAGTCGCCCATCAGCCCGCTGACCTTGCCGCCGCCGAACAGCAGCAGCACCACGAGCAGCACGACCAGCCAGTGCCAAATGCTGAAACTACCCATCACGCCCTCCATCCCGGGAAAGCCCCAGGCCATACGACATGGCCCGCCCGCCATGGCGGTGCAAGCGATGTTTCCACAGTCTGCGTAGCGCGGTTCGCGCGCGAAGGCCAGGGGCGGGTCGGCGGGCGCGGCTATCCGCCGGTGGCGACGCGCGCCGCCGGCTCCGCCCCGCCAGCCAGCGCGTCGTGCCCCAGCGGCGTGGGCGGCAGGATGAACCCATATGTCGCGTAGGCATGCGTGCCCATCTGGTTGGTGGGCGGATACCACACGCGCACCGAGGTCCAGTCGTTGCGCGGCGAGACATCGACGATCAACTGGTCCTCGTCCAGTTCGCCCGGCACCCAGTTGGCCTGGATGACATCGATGTGCCGCTCGTCCAGCACGCGCGAGACCACCGAGACATGGCCCGAGGAAAGCCGCCGCGCACGGCGGAACACCAACACGCCGCCCACCGCGGGCCTGCTCACGCGCGGATAGCGGCCGGACGCCTCCGCCCACCAGTCGGCGGCATCGCCGCTGAGGGCGAGGCCCGTCAGTTCGCGGGCGAACGGCGCGCAGGTCAGGCCGGGATAGGACCGCGCCGCCGCCAGATTGGGGCCCGTCCGCTCGCCGGAGCCGCAGGCGGCCAGCGAGAACAGCAGCAGGAACAGGACGATGGCACGCATCACGCCGGCCAGCATGGCGAAATGCGCCGCGTCGGCGCAACCGCGATCAGCCGCCGAGCAGCGTGCCGAGCACGTACTCGGTGTGGGCACCGAGCGCCGGGCCGGTCCAGGACAGGAAATCCGAGGGCGCCTCGTTGTCGAAACGGATGGCGGCGCCGAAATGCAGGGTCGGGCCGATCAGCGGGTCGGCCACGTCCAGCACCGCCTGGCGCGCGCGCAGATGCGGGTCGGCGGCGATGTCGGCGATGTCGAACAGCTTGGAGGCCGGCACCTCGGCTGCCTCCAGCCGCGCCTCCGCCTCGGCCGCCGGGAGCGTGCGCGTCCAGGCGGCAATGGCGGCGTCCAGCTCGCGCGCATGGGCGCAGCGGGCGCGGTTGTCGCTGTAGCGCGGGTCGTCGGCCAGCTCCGGCCGGCCGATCGTGGCGGCGAGGCGGCGGAAGATCGGGTCGGAATTGCCGGCAACGCACAGCCATTTGCCGTCGGCGCAGGGGTAGGTGTTGCTCGGCGCCGCGGTCAGGATCGCCGCCCCCTGCGGCTGGCGCACCCGCCCGTCCATCGCGTATTCGGGCAGCATCCCGTCCATCAGGCTGAGCACGGAATCGACGAGGTTGACGTCGATCACCCGGCCGCGCCCGGTGCCCGTCACGTCGCGCTGATACACCGCCGCCAGCAGCCCGATGGCCGCATACAGCCCGGCCACGTCGTCGGACAGCGAGACACCGCAGCGCGGCGGCGGCAGGTCGGTGGTGCCGGCGGGGTAGCCGGTGAGGTGCCGGATGCCGCCCATCGCCTCGCCGATGGCGCCGAACGAGGGGCGGTCGCGGTACGGGCCATCCTGGCCGTAGCCGGAGATGCGCGCGATCACCACGCGCGGATTCACGGCATGGATGTCGGCGGGGCCGAGGCCGATGCGCTCGATGTAACCGGGGCGGAAATTCTCCACCACCACGTCGGCGCGCGCGGCCAGCCGCAATGCCGTCTCGCGCTGCGTCTTGAGGTCGAGCACGACCGAGAGCTTGTTGCGGCCATGGATGCTGAACCACACCGGATGGCCATGGGCCTTGGCGCCCCAGCCCCGGATCGGGTCGCCGCCGGGCGGCTCCACCTTCACCACCTCGGCGCCGAGATCGGCGAGCACCCGGGTGCAGAAGGGGCCGGCGATGTAGTGGCCGAGTTCCAGCACCTTCAGACCAGCCAGCGGGCCGGGGCGGGCCGGCGGGACGGGAGGGGCCATCGCGAACTCCTGATGCGTAAGGCGGCCGGACTTGTCGATTTCGCGATCGTTGGATCGCTAATTTAACTATTTAGTCACGCTCACGCGCGATCCTGCGGGGGAAGCGACGGTGACTGGCTTCGGACTCCCTCCCCCCTCCGCCGGTTCAGCGTGCGGGTCTTGCACGGAGCGGGCGGACACTCAAGGGCGGCATGCCGGAGCGTGCCGCCCTTTCCTTTTCCCTCGGCTGGTCAGGCATCGCGGCGGCTGGCGAGCAGCAGCGCCTCGGCCTCATCGCGCGTCAAAGCCATCGCGCGGCGCGCCAGATCGCCGGAAAACCCTGCCCGCGCGAGACTTCCCAGGTCTTTCAGCCGCCCCTCCGGCGGCGCCTCGGCCGCCCGGAACGGGCCGAGGCGGCGGCGGCGCAGATAGGTCACGGCGGCGGCCAGTTCGCGCGTCTCGTCCGGCGGCAGGGCGGTGCGCACCAGGTCCGGCGGCACGCCGCGCGCGGCCAAGTGCGCAGCCGAGGCACGGTGCGAATGGCCGGTGCGGGCGAGCTTCCTGGCACGGCTGTGGGCGAAAGCGGCGTCGTTCACCGCGCCGGCGTCGGCCAGGCGCGCCACGACCTCCGGCACCGCCCGCTTCGCCGCCGCCGCCTGCGCCGCCGCCCCGGGCCCCGTTGCCCCACGCAACCAGCGATCGACACGCCGGTTCAGTGCCCGCGCGAGCGTCGCCCGCGTCGCGCCGTAGCGTGCGAGATAGGCCACCGCCGCTTCGTGCAGGCTGGCCGCATCCGGCGGCGGGCCGGTGGGGTCGTCGTCTTCGTCGGTCATGGCCGCAACGATGCCACCGCCGCGGGGGCTTGCAAGAGCCCACGCGGCGGTGGCGCGGCACTGGGCCAGGGTTCAGGCCTTGGCGCCCGCGCTCTGGCGGATCGTCACCTGCTCGCCAGCATGTTGCTGCATCGCCTTGGTGGCGGCGGCCAGCCCCTCGTGCAGCGACTGTTTCACCTTCGCGTCGGCGACATGCTGCGCGAGGTTCTGTATCGACGCCAGGATCATGCCGTCCTGGAACATCTGCGGATAGTTGACGGGGCCGGGGCCGGGGTGCGGCCAGCGGACGGGCACCTCGATCACGGGAATGACGAAGCAGTGCACGTGGCCGCCGTAGTTGATACAGATTTCCATGGCTGCGCGTCCTCTTTTGGATGCTGATGCGGGTGAGTCCCGCGCCATCCTTGTTCGCGGTATTCATACAAACATGCCGCATCGCGCCTGACATGCGACTCAGACACGTGTTCGCGTTAATTTGCCGTACCGCTGTTCATTTCTACGCGTTCGATCGCCCGCGCGGCAACGGAAAACGCCACCACCGCGCATCACGTCCGTCGTGCCCGCCGCCGCGCCCCATCGGCGGCGCCGGGTGCGTTTGACTCGCGTCGCGACGGCGGCTCATTCTGCGCATTCTTCTCGCAACCGCCCGCGCCGGGGCGCCGGCGGTGCAGCAGCGAGGGAGCGACCCGGCGGGCCGAGGCCCGCGCGGGAGAACAAGGATTCGAGAGGCATGATTCCCGCCCTGATGCCCACCTACAACCGCGCCGACCTCGCCTTCGAGCGGGGCGAGGGCTGCTGGCTGTACACAGGCGATGGGCGACGATTCCTCGATTTCGGGGCGGGCATCGCCACCTCCTCGCTCGGGCACAACCACCCGGGCCTGACGGCGGCCATCGCCGAGCAGGCGCACAAGGTGATGCACGTCTCCAACCTGTACCGCGTGCCGCAGGCGGAGAAGCTCGCCGCCCGGCTGGTGGCGGCGACGTTCGCGGACAGCGTGTTCTTCTGCAACTCGGGGGCGGAAGCCAACGAGGGCATGGTGAAGATGATCCGCCGCGCCCAGTACGAAACCGGCCATCCGGAACGTTTTCGCGTCATTTGCTTCGAGGGCGCGTTCCACGGGCGGACCCTGGCGATGCTGGCCGCCACCGGCAATGCCAAATACCTCAAGGGCTTCGGGCCGGAGGTGGACGGGTTCGACCATGTCCCGTTCAACAACCTCAACGCCGTGCGCGACGCCATCGGGCCGCACACGGCAGGCATCCTGGTCGAGCCGGTGCAGGGCGAGGGCGGCATCCGCCCGGCGCATCTGCAATTTCTCCGGGATTTGCGCGCCACCTGCGACGAGTTCGGGTTGATCCTCGGCATGGATGAAATCCAGTCGGGCATGGGTCGGTCCGGAAAGCTGTTTGCCCATGAGTGGGCGGGGATCGTCCCGGACGTGATGTCGGCGGCGAAAGGCATCGCCGGCGGCTTCCCGATGGGGGCCATTCTCGCCAGGGAGAGCGTGGCCAAACACCTGACGGCGGGCACGCACGGCACGACCTTCGGCGGCAACCCGCTCGCCTGCGCCGCCGCCAACGCGGTGCTGGACGTGGTGCTGGCACCGGGCTTCCTGGCCGACGTGGACCGCCGCGCCCGCATCTTCTGGCGCGGTCTGGTGCAGGTCGCGGCGGAGTTCCCCGATGTGTTCGAGGATGCGCGCGGGGCGGGCCTGCTGCTCGGCCTGAAATGCGTGGTGCCGAACACCGAGGTCCAGGCCGCGTTCACCGCCGAGGGCCTGCTCTCGGTGGGGGCCGGGGACAACGTGGTGCGCCTGGCGCCGCCGCTGATCGTCTCGGACGCGGAGATCGCCGAGGCGCTGGAGATGATGCGGCGCGGCGCGCGACGCTGCCTGCCGTCCGCGTCCCGCGTGGCGGCGAAGTGAGGCGGTGGAGGTGACGGGCATGGCGATGCGTCGGGCCACCGCCGCCGGCGGGTCCGAGCAGGACGGGGCGCGGATCGCGCCCCGCCACTTCCTCGACCTGCGCGATTTCGATACGGCGACGCTGCGCCACATGCTCGACATCGCCAGCGGGTTCAAGGCGGCGGGGGGGGTCACCTCCCGCCCGCTCGCCGGGCGCACCGTGGCGCTGATCTTCGAGAAGCCAAGCACCCGCACCCGCACCAGCTTCGAGGTCGGCATCCGCCAGCTCGGCGGCGATGTCGTGGTGCTGTCCGGCAAGGAGACGCAACTCGGGCGCGGCGAGAGCATCGCCGACACCGCGCGCGTGCTCTCGCGCTACGTGGACGCCATCATGCTGCGCACCGACGCGCACGAAAAACTGACCGAGATGGCGGCGTATGCGACGGTGCCGGTCATCAATGGGCTGACGGCGGCAAGCCATCCCTGCCAGATCATGGCCGACGTGCTGACCTTCGAGGAGCATCGCGGCCCGATCGCGGGACAGGTGGTGGCGTGGTGCGGCGACGGCAACAACGTCGCCAAAAGCATGATCGAGGCGGCGGCGCTGTTCGGCTTCACGCTCCGGCTCGCCACGCCCGAGGCGCTGCGGCCGCCGGAGGAGGTGGTGGCCTGGGCGCGGGCGCACGGGGCGAGGATCGAACTGACGGAAGACCCGGTGGCGGCCGTGGCGGGGGCGCGCTGCGTGGTGACGGATACCTGGGTCAGCATGTCCGACGACCCGCAGACGGCGCGGCACAACCTGCTGGCCCCGTTCCGGGTGGACGCGGCGCTGATGGCGCGCGCCGCCCCGGATGCGATCTTCATGCACTGCCTGCCGGCACATCGCGGCGAGGAAGTGACCGCCGAGGTCATCGACGGTCCGCAATCGGTGGTGTTCGACGAAGCGGAAAACCGGCTGCACGCCCAGAAGGGCGTGCTCGCCTGGGCGCTGGCGGGAAGGTAAGGCGAGGGGCGCTGCCCCTCGACCCCGCCAGGGCCATGCGGCCCTGGACCGGCGCGAATTTAGTTATGAATACGGAATATAGGCCGTGGCCGGGGCCTGGGGCCGCCGGCCCCAGCGGGGTGCAGGGGCAG
>JAKBCB010000465.1 GCA_021808185.1 Pseudomonadota bacterium | reverse complement strand
CGAGACCTACCTCAATCCCTGGGCGGGATTCGTGGTCCGCTATACCTATTGGATCTCGCAGGTGATTGCCATCGGCGGCGAGGCGGTCGCCGCGGGCCTGTACATGCGCTTCTGGTTTCCGGGCGCGCCGGCGTGGGCCTGGGCGCTCGGGTTCTGCCTGGTGATGCTCTACTTCAATTCCCGCTCGGTCGGTCAGTTCGGCACCGTGGAGTTCTGGTTCGCCCTGATCAAGGTCGTGGCCATCGTGCTGTTCATCGTTCTCGGCATCTGGAGCATCCTCGGGATCGGCCGGCCGGCCGAGGGGTTTCACAACCTCGTCGGCCTGCCGGGCGGGTTTCTGCCGAAGGGCGTGGCGGGGCTGTGGATGGCGGTGACGGTGGGCATCTTCTCCTTCAACGGGATCGAGGTCATCGCGGTCACCTCGGGCGAGACGAGGAATCCCCGCGTGGCGATCCCGGCGGCGCTGCGCAGCATGGCGCTGCGCCTGTTCCTGTTCTACGTTCTGGCGATCGCGGTCATCGTCACGGCCCTCCCTTGGACCGATACCGGCGTCGCGGTCGTTGCGCAGAGCCCGTTCGTGACGGTGTTTCAGCATTCTGGCATCCGCGACGCCGCCGGCATCATGAATTTCGTGGTGATCAGCGCCGCGCTCTCCAGCATGAACACCAATGTGTACCTGTGCGCGCGCATGCTCTTTTCATTGTCGCGCGGGGGCTATGCGCCGCGCCGCCTCGGGACGCTTTCCGAGCGTGGCAGCCCGGTGAGCGCGATCGCGGTCTCGGGGGTCTGCGTGCTGATCTCGGCGGCGGTGTCGATGTTCACGCCGAACGCCTACGCCGACCTGTTCGGAGTGGCGCTGTTCGCGGCGATTCTCGTGTGGATGTTCATTCTGGTCTGCCACCTGAGCTTCCGGCGGCACAACCGCGCGGCGGATCTGCCGGTGCGCATGCCGCTGTTTCCGTGGATGCAGTACGCGGGGCTGGCGATGCTGGCCGCGATCCTCATCACCATGGGTTTCACCCCGGCGCTCGATTGGTCCTGGTTCTGTGGCGTGCCCTGGCTGCTGGCGATTTCGACGGCGTATTTCGTGTGGCGCGCCCGCAGCCGCGCGCGCACCGCGAGCGAGGCGGCGCAGGCCTGAAGGGGCGGGTCGTGCGGCAGGCGCGCTCGCGACGATGACTTCGACACCATTGGACAGAGAGGCGAGGAACAAGACCGTGACGACCGACTTCGCGGCGCTGCGCCGCCGATTCCCGGTGCTCGAGCGCAAGACCTACCTCAACAGCGGCTCGTACTGCGCGCTGGCCGATACGGTGCGCGAGGCATTCAGCGCGTACCTGGACGAACGGCTGGCGGTCGGTGCCAACTGGGAGGTCTGGGTCGCGAAGAACCAGGCTGTCCGCGCGTTGCTGGCCCGTGTGCTCGGCGTTACGCCTGGGGAAATCGCCATCACCACATCCGCCTCGGCGGGCATCAACGCGCTGGCCAGCGCTTGCGATTTCAGCGGCCCGCGCAACAAGGTGCTGGTCAGCGATTTGGAGTTTCCGACCAGTGCGCAGATCTGGCACGCCCAGGAGCGTCGGGGCGCGCAGGTGGTGCACGTGCCGTGCGCCGCCGACGGCGGCATCCCGCTCGAGCATTTCGAGCGGCTCATCGATGAGCGCACGCAACTGGTGGCGCTCACCCATCTGTGCTATCGCAACGGCATGCGGCCCGACATCCCGGGTATCGTTCGCCTGGCGCACGCCAGGGGCGCGCGCGTAATGCTAGACAGCTACCAGGCTATCGGCGCGTTGAGAGTCGATGCGCGCGAGCTCGACGTCGATTTCGTCGTCGGCGGCATGTTGAAGTATCTGCTTGGCACCGCCGGGATCGGCTTTCTTTACGTCCGCAAGGATTGCATCGCCGATCTCGTGCCGACCCACTCGGGGTGGTTCGCGCAACAGGATATCGCCGCCATGGACATCACCGCCAACCGTCCCGCCTCGAGCGCGCGGCGTTTCGAGGCGGGCACTCCGCCGGTGGTCAACTGCTACGCCGCCGAGGCCGGCCTCAAGATCATTCTGGAGGCGGGGCTGGAGCAGATCGAGGCGCGTGTGCGGGACGTCACGGCACGCTGTCTGCAGCGACTCGCTGAGATCGGGTGGCCGGCGGTGACACCGCTCGAGGATGCGCGGCGCGGCCCGATGGTGGCCGTGCCGTCGCGCGATGCGGCGGGACTGTTTGCGCAGCTGATGGAGCAGGACATCGTCACCTCCTTCCGCGACGGTAACATCCGTGCGACCTGCCACTTCTATAACACCGATGAGGATATCGATCGGTTCGTGGGGGCGCTCGCCGGCCACCGGGCGCGATTCGCCCCGGCACGCTGAAGCGTGTGCGGGGCGCCGCGCCGGTTGCCCGCGATTGCGGCCGGTCGGTACACTGGCCAAGTCCGGCAGCGCCGGGCCGCGCCACCCCGGGAGGCGGATCGCCCTATCCGATGAGACCATGGTCACCGCGATTATTCTGATCAACACCGAGCCGTCGCGCACCGCCGCAGTGGCCGAGACCCTGAGCGAGATGCGCGGCATATCAGAGGTCTACTCGGTCGCCGGCAAATTCGATCTGGTCGCGGTGGTGCGGGTGCGGGAGAACGAGGCGCTGGCGGATCTGGTCGCGCAGGCCATCCGGGGCGTCGAGGGGGTGACCCGTACCGAAACGCTGATCGCCTTCCGCGCCTATTCCCGGTACGACCTCGTGAGCCTCTTCAGCCTCGACTGAGGCATCGCGCCGGGGCACTGCCTTCGCACGCGCCGTGCGACCGGTGCCACGGTCAGTACCGCTTCCCAAGCAGCGCTTTTGCGCCGCGCGCACGCGGCGGAGTCACTCCGGATTTGGTCGCCGGATAGCGCACTTCAATGGTGCAAGTAGGCTGCGGATCGGCATTTTTTCACCACGTTGTGTTGCTCAAGATTTGCAAAAAAACAACAAGTGATCGGCGGGGTGATCAATGATGCTGCTTTTCAGCAACATTCATGGCGTTTTGGCCGCCTTTGGACCTGGGCTGCGCCCGTGTCTCACGCTGAAATATGCTGATTATCAATAGGTTACATCGTTGCCCCCGATGTGATAACTTTACGACTACTCCGGGTAGGTGTATCGTTCCGCCACTCATCCGTCCATTGGGGGAAGGGCCATTGACGGAACGGATATACAACAATAATCGTCAACCAACTCGTTTACGAACAACAACGGTTCACTAAGCAGGCGACCCTCGAGGTTGCCTTGGGAGTATACGTTCATGACCGTCAATCACACTGTGAGACACGCCGTGAGGCGCGCGCTTGCGATCGGCGC
>JAKBCB010000464.1 GCA_021808185.1 Pseudomonadota bacterium | reverse complement strand
CAGGGATTCGGGGGCGAACGTGTCCGCAAGCGCCGCCTCCATCGCGGGCACGCGGAACACGCTCGGCCCGGCACCGGTGACGGCGACGCGCACACCGTCCGCGAACCGCGCGACGAACACGCCGACGATGGCATAGCGCGAGGCCGGGCTGCGGAACTTGGCGTAGGCGGCGGCCAGCGGCACCGGAAAGCGGACCTCGGTGATAAGCTCGCCGGGGGCCAGCGCCGTGGCGAACAGGCCGGTGAAGAAATCGTCGCCCGCGATCTCGCGCCGGTCGGTGACGATTGTGGCCCCCAGCCCCACCACGGCGGCCGGATAGTCGGCCGAGGGATCGGCGTTGGCGAGCACGCCGCCGATGGTACCGCGGTTGCGCACCGCCGGATCGCCGATGCCCGACGCGAGGGCCGCGAGGGCCGGGATGGACGCCGCCACGGCGGGGGAATCGGCCACCGCGATATGGCGGGTCATGGCGCCAATGGTCAGCCAGCCCGGCTTCGCCTCGATCCCGGCGAGGGCTGAAATACCGGACAGATCCACCAGCGCCGAGGGCGTGGCCAGCCGGTGCTTCATCACCGGCAGCAGGCTCATGCCGCCGGCGATGCCGCTCGCGCCCGCGCGCATCATCGCCGCCGCCTCGGCAACGCTGTCCGGACGGTGATAGGTGAAACCTTGCATGGCCATGGGTTACTCCGCCGCCTTGGGGAGACTTGCGGCCTGGATCAGCCGCCAGATCCGATTGGGTGTCGCCGGCATGTCCACATGCGTGATGCCGAGCGGCGACAGCGCATCCACCACCGCGTTCATCACCGTTGCCGGCGAGCCGATGGTGCCGACCTCGCCGCAGCCCTTCACGCCGAGGTCGTTGTGCGTGCAGCGGGTGCTGTGCGTGACGATCCGCATGTTCGGAATGATGTCCGCGCGCGGCATCGCGTAGTCCATGAACGAGCCGGACAGCAGCTGGCCGCTCGCTTCGTCGTACACCGCCGTCTCGCACAGCGCCTGCCCGGCCCCTTGCGCGATGCCGCCGTGCAACTGGCCGGCGACGATCATCGGGTTGATGACGGTGCCGATGTCGTCCACCGCCACGTAGGACAGCAATTGGACCGTGCCGGTGTCCGGGTCGATCTCGACCTCGGCCACGTGCGCGCCGCCGGGGAAAGTGAAGTTCACCGGATCGTAGAAGGATTGCTCCTCCAGCCCCGGCTCCAGCACTTCCAGCGGGTAGTTGTGCGGGATGTAGGCGGCGAGGCACACTTCGTCGAAGCGCAACGAACGGTCGGTGCCGGCGACGCTGAATTTGCCGGCCTCGAACACGATGTCCGGCTCGCCGGCTTCCAACAGGTGCGCCGCGATCTTGCGGCCCTTCAGGATCACCTTGTCGGCCGCCTTCGCCAGCGCCGAGCCGCCGACCGACAGCGAGCGCGAGCCATAGGTGCCCATGCCGAACTGCACCTTGTCGGTATCGCCGAACACCACCTCGACCTTCTCGGCCGGGATGCCGAGCTTTTCGGAGACGATCTGCGCGAAGGTGGTCTCGTGCCCCTGGCCGTGGCAATGCGTGCCGATCAGCACCGTGACATCGCCGGTGGCGTGCACGCGCACGGTGGCGCTTTCATACAATCCGCCGCGCGCGCCAAGCCTGCCCGCGATGCGCGACGGCGCGAGGCCGCAGGCTTCGACGTAAGTGGCAAGCCCGATGCCGCGATACTTGCCGCGCTTCGCCGCTTCCGCCCTGCGCGCGGGGAACCCGTCCCAATCGGCCAGCGCCAGCACCTTGTCCAGACAGCCGGAGGGGTCGCCGCTGTCGTATTCCATCATCACCGGCGTCTGATACGGAAACGCGCCGGTGGGGATCATGTTGCGGCGGCGGATGGCCACGCGGTCCATGCCCATGTCGCTCGCCGCGACATCGACCAGCCGTTCCAGCACGAACGTCGCCTCCGGCCGCCCGGCCCCGCGATAGGCGTCCACCGGCACGGTGTTGGTGAACACCACCTTCACCTCGCAATAGATCGCGGGCGTGGTGTACACGCCGGCGAGCAGCGGGCCGTAGAGGTTGGTGGGGATGTTCGGACCGAAGGTCGAGAGATAGCCGCCCATGTTGGCGATCGTGCTGACGCGCAGGCCAAGGAACTTGCCGGTTTCGTCGAGCGCGAGTTCCGCCTCGGTCACATGGTCGCGCCCCTGCGCGTCCGAGACAAACCCCTCGCTGCGCTCGGCAACCCATTTCACCGGCACGCCAAGCCGGCGCGCGGCCCAGGTGATGACGGCCTCCTCGGCGTAGTGGAACTGCTTGACGCCAAAGCCGCCGCCGACATCCGGCGCGATCACGCGCAGCTTGTGCTGCGGGATGCCGAGCACGAAGTTGCCCATCAGCAGCTTGACGACATGCGGGAACTGGCTGGTAGACCAGAGCGTGGTGCGATCCGTCGCGCGCTCGTATTGCGCGATGGCGGCGCGCGGCTCCATCGGGTTGCCGACAAGACGGTTGTTCACCAGGCTGATCTTGGCGACATGCGCGGCCTTGGCGAAGGCCGCGTCGGTAGCGCGCCGGTCGCCGATTTCCCAGTCGCAGCAAAGATTGTCCGGGATGTCGTCGAACACCGCCGGGGCACCCGGGCGCAGCGCTTCCAGCACGCCGACCACCGCCGGCAGCACATCGTATGTCACGACGACGGCATCGGCCGCGAGCCGCGCCAGATCGGCGGTCTCGGCGACCACCAGCGCCACCGCGTCGCCGACATGGCGTACCTTGTCGTGCGCGATGGCCGGGTGCGGCGGTTCCTTCATCGGCAAGCCGTCCTTGCCGGTGATGCCCCAGCCGCAGGGGATGCCGCCGACGTTATCCGCCTTCAGATCGGCCCCGGTCAGCACCGCGAGCACGCCCGGCATCGCCAGCGCCGCCGTGGCATCGACGCCGAGCAGCCTTGCATGGGCGTGCGGCGAACGCACGAATGCCGCGAAATGCATACCCGGCAGCTTGACGTCGGCCACGTAATTGCCGCGGCCGGTGATGAAGCGCTGATCCTCCTTGCGCAGGATCGCAGCCCCAATCCCCGTGATGTTGCCCATGCTCACGCCTTTTCCATGCTGGTGGCGTGCATCGCGGCGGTGCCAGCGAGGATCGCCGCGACAATGTTCTGATAGCCGGTGCAGCGGCAGATATTGCCTTCCAGCCAATGCCGCACCTCGGATTCGGTCGGCTGCGCGTGGCGCCCGGCGAAGTCGATGGCGCTCATGATCATGCCCGGCGTGCAGAAGCCGCACTGCAACCCGTGGTTCTCGTGAAACGCCACCTGCATCGGATGCAGCGTGTTCGCGCCGCCGCCACCGGAAATCCCCTCGATCGA
>JAKBCB010000463.1 GCA_021808185.1 Pseudomonadota bacterium | reverse complement strand
CTTAACCAAGATTATCGTGGTTGCTTAATGACGCCGCGACGTCCGGGCCGCCGGGGTAATCCGGATCGGCGATGTAGGGGAACGGCCCTGGAAAATTCTCCACGAACAGCAGATGGCTGGCGATGGCGCCGTCCGGCAGCCGCAGATGCACCTGGTATCCCGGCGGTTCCAGCACGAAACGGCCGCGGTCGTCGTCGAGTTCGAAGGCACCCTGATGCGCAACGCTTGGGGCGGCGGAGACGATGACTTGGCCGAGCCTCCCCGTCATCGCGCGATGGTGATGGCCGCACAGGATGCGCTCGACCTGTGGATGGCGCGCCAGCACCGCGCCCAGTTTTTCCGATCCGTGCAGGTTGATCGCGTCGTACAGGGGCAATCCGCACCGCATCGGCGGGTGGTGCAGCACCAGGAATGTCGGCCGCCCCGGCGCCTCGGCCAGCCGCGCGTCGAGCCAGCCGAGCCGCTCGGCGCAGAGTTCGCCGTGCCCCGCGCCGGGCACCACGCTGTCCAGCATCACCAGCCGCACGGGCAGATCGTCCACCACGTATTGCACGAAGGTCTCGTGCGCGACGACGCCCGGAAATTCCGCCAGCGCCGCGCGAAAATTCCCGCGCCGGTCGTGGTTGCCGGGGATCAGGAACACCCGCATGCCCCGCAGATGGCGGCGCAGCATGTGGCGCAGCTCCTCGTATTCGCTCGCCAGCCCGCAATCGGTGAGGTCGCCGGAGATCACCACCGCGTCCGGGCGCGGGGTGAAGGCGGCGGCGGCGCGCAACGCCCGCTCGGCCAGCGCTGACGCTTCGACGACACGATACGCCGGCATGCCGGCGGGGCGGACATGCAGATCGCTCAGATGCAGCAGGATCACGAACGGCTCCCAGGATACGAACGGGGTCGAAATAGTATCGCAGATCGCCCCGTCAGCCGTCCAGCCACTCGTTCACTTGGCGGGCGCCACCCGCCAGATCGTCCCGCCGGCATCCTCGCTGACCAGCAACGCGCCGTCCCCCGCCATGGCGATGCCGACCGGGCGGCCCCACACGGCGGTGTCCGAGAGCACGAAGCCGGTGAGGAAATCCTGGTAGCCGCCCTCCGGCTGGCCGCCGATCAGCTTGATGCGCACGACCTTGTAGCCAGTGCGATTCGCGCGGTTCCAACTGCCGTGAAGTGTCACGAACGCGTCGCCCCGGTAGGCCGGCGGGAACAGCGTGCCGGTATAGAAGGCGATCCCCAACGGCGCCGAGTGCGGTTGCAGCAGCACGTCCGGCACGCTCACGCGCGCGGCCAGGTCGGCGCGCGCCCCGCCCAGGCGCGGGTCCGGGTTGGCGCCGATATAGAACCATGGCCAGCCGTAGAACGCCCCCTGTGCCAGATGCGTCACGTAGTCGGGTGGCAGATCGTCACCCATGCCATCGCGCTCGTTGACGGCGCACCACAGCCGCCCGGTCGCCGGCTGCACGCCCAGGCCGGAGCAATTGCGCAACCCCTGCGCATACGGTTGCAGCGGCCCGCCCGCCGGGTCGAAGCGCAGCACGCCAGCCCGCCCGGCCTCCCGCCCCCAGGCCGCCCCCAGGCCGTGCGCCGCCTCCCACGCCGCCACACCGCCGGGCGGGGCGTCGCGCAGGTCGGCGACGTTGCTCTCGGAGCCGATGGCGACGAACAGGGCGGACCCGTCCGGCGCCACGGCGAGGTCGCGCGTCCAGTGTCCGCCGGCCGGCAGATCGGCCTCCACCGTCTCCGCCGCACCGTCGGCGCGGGGCTGCCCCGGTGTCCAGGGGAAACGCAGGATGCGCGCGGTGGTGCCGACATAGACGAAGCGGGGCCGATCCGGCGGCCAGAAGGCGATGCCGTATGGGCCATCCAGTCCGGTGGCAAACACCGAGTGGCTGCCGTCCGGCAGGAAGCGCAGCACGCGCCCGGCACCGCTCTCGGCCAGGAACACGCTGCCATCCGGGGCCGCGCGCAGCACGCGCGGTTCGCGCAGGCCGGAGGCGAACAGCGTCACGGCGAACCCCGCCGGCGCCACCGGGGCCACCCCCAGCGGGCGCTGCACGATATTGCCCGCCCGCGCGTGGCTGCGCGTGGCGAAGGGCGGGGGCAGATCGGCCGGGGCGATGCGACGAACGACGCCCGGCGCATCGCCGCGCCAGTCGCCATAGGCGCTGTCCCCGACGCGCGTTTCGGCGGCGAGCGCCAATGTCGGGAGCAGCACGGCCGCGGCGATCACATAAGGGCGCATCGGCCAGACATGGGGCGCCGCAAGCCCGGGAAAAGAACGCTATTCGAGGCGCGCGGCGCCGAGCACCCGACCGTCCGGCGCTTGCAGGATGGCCGCCAGCCGCTCCCCGGCCGGGGCCGCCGCCTGCACGGTCATCCGCGCGCCACGCCAGTCCGCCACGCGCGACACGCCGCGCACGATATTGGCTTCGGTCAGCGTCGCGCCCGCGTTCTCCCCGCGCGCCACCCGAGTCCGGTGCATCGGGTCGTAGCCCACCAGCAGCACGCTGGCGGCCCGCGCGCCACCGCCGTCGCCGACCTCCAGCGTCACCAGCAGGCCCGCTCGCGCCAGTCGCAGCGCCACCGGCTTCGGCTGCGCGGCTTCGGCCCGTCGCAGCGCGGCGGCGACACCCTCCCGGTCGCTGCCGATCACGTCCTGGCGACCATCGACCACCATCTGCGGCGTGTAGATCGAATCCAGCCCCAGGGTCGCGACGTAATGCTGTTGCCGCTCCGTCGCGGCGCGCAGCGCGAACGGATCGGGCCAGCCGAGCCGGTCCCAGTACGTGACGTGGAATGCCAGCGCCAGCACGTCCGGCCGCGTGCGGGCAAGTTCCGAGAGCAAGGCATCCGCCGGCGGGCAGGATGAGCAGCCCTCCGAGGTGAACAACTCCACCACCACCGGCCGCCCCGGCGCCTGCGCCCAGGCATTCCCCGCCCCGGCCACCACCATGGCCGCCACGCCCAGTATCAGCGCCCCGCGCATCCGCCCCTCCGCGTTCATGCCACGCCTGCCCGTCTGTCCCGCCAGCATGGCATGCGTTACACTCATGCCGCGTGTTGATGTGTCGCCGTGCCGTCCCAGATCTGGGGGTGACAACTGACGGAAATCGTCATATGACAAGCGCCATGGCAGACACCACCGAGCCGCAGGTCGCAGCGCCAGCCCCCGCCCCGACCGCGGCGGCGATGGCGACCCGTGCCGCGATCATCGACACCGCCGACCGGCTGTTCCGCACCCTCGGCTACCAGAAGACCGCCGTCGCCGACATCGCGCGCGAACTGCGCATGTCCCCGGCCAACGTCTATCGCTTCTTCCCGAGCAAGGCCGCGATCACCGAGGCGATCGCCGAAC
>JAKBCB010000462.1 GCA_021808185.1 Pseudomonadota bacterium | reverse complement strand
GCGATGGTCGCCGCCGCCGCCGAGAGAATTTCCATCACCCGCAGCGAGCCATCCGCCACCATCAACTGGAAGGCGCGCGCGAACAGGAAATCGCCGACGAGCACCGAGGCCTGGTTGCCGAACACCGCGTTGGCGCTGGCAAGCCCCCGGCGCAACTGGCTTTCGTCCACCACGTCGTCGTGCAGCAGGGTCGCGGTGTGGATGAACTCGACGCAGGCGGCGAGGCCGACATGCCGCATCCCCCCGCCATAACCGCACAGGCGCGCGGTGGCCAGCGTCAGCACCGGGCGCAGCCGCTTGCCGCCGGCGGCGACGATATGCGCCGCCAGTTGCGGGATCAGCGCCACCGGGCTGTCCATGTGCGCAAGGATGGTGCGGTTGCACTCCGCGAGATCCTCGCGCACCTGCGCCGCGAGGTCCGTCAGCGCGTCCTCGGCGGGGGCTGAGGCGTGGCGGGTGGCGGCGGTGGCGAGATCGGACACGATGGCTCCCGGCTGGCGGATTCCGCTTGCGGCGGCCTCGGTGGCCAGGTTGGTCACAAGACCAAACGGACTCTCCCGAAGCGGCTGAACGGCAGGCTTGCGCAACAGGCGCGCGCCGCCACCATATCGGCCGGCCGGAAGCAGGGTCAAGGCGAGGCGGATCAAGGCGTTGCTGGCCGGCGGGCAAGGAGCATGGAGCGGATGCGCGTGGTGGCCAGTTCGAACGATCAGATCCGGCTGAGTTTTCTGGCGGCCCTGCTGGCCGATGCCGGGATCGGCTGCGTGCTGCTCGACCAGCATATCAGCGCCATGGAGGGCAGCATCGGCGCGTTTCCCCGCCGGCTCGCGGTCGCCACCGACGACGAGACGCGCGCGCGCCGCGTGCTGCGCGAAGCCGGGGAAGCGTGAGCGCGGGCACACTGCTCGGCGGGCGCGTCCGCCACGACCAGCCGGACAGCGGCCACCGCACCGGGATCGAGCCGGTGCTGCTGGCCGCGAGCATCCCGGCCCGGCCGGGTGAGCGGGTGCTGGAGGGCGGCACGGGCAGCGGGGCGGCGCTGCTGTGCCTTGCCGCGCGCGTGCCGGACCTCTCGGGGGTCGGGGTGGAACGCGACCCGGCGGTGGCGGGCATCGCGCGCGGCAACATCGCGGCGAACGGGTTTTCCGGGCTTGCTGTCGCGCTCGGCGACCTGACCGCGATGGCGTGGGAGGGCGCGTTCGACCACGCCTTCGCCAACCCGCCCTGGCACGACGCGGCCGGCACCGCCTCGCCCGATGCGGGGAGGGAGGCGGCGCGGCGGGCCGTGCCGGATGTGTTCGCGCGCTGGGCGGCGCGGCTGGCGGCGCCGCTGCGCCATCGCGGCACGCTGAGCTTCGTGGTGGCGACTGCCGCGGTGCCCCTCTGCCTCGCGGCCTTTGCCGCCGCCGGGTGTGGCAGCCCGGCGCTGTTGCCGCTCTGGCCGCGCGCCGGGGTGGCGGCCAGGCTCGTGCTGCTGCGCGGGGTCAAGGGCGGGCGGGCGCCGTTCGTGTTGCTGCCCGGCCTTGTCCTGCATGCGGCGGACGGCCGCTTCACCCCGCAGGCCGAGGCGATCCTACGTGCCGGGGCGCCGTTGCCGATGGACCCGCCGCGCTAGGCTTGTTCCTGGTCCGGGTGGCGCAGATGCCACAACCGCTCATGGGCGGCGACGAGGCTTTCCATGCTGCGGCGCCGGTTTCCGTCCGGCGTCAGCGGGCGGCGGGTGAGCAGCATTTCCAGAATGCGCAGCAATTGCTCCGCGATCTCGAAATCCGACTGGTCGCACGCGTGGTGGAACGCGATGAGAATCTTGTCCGAGAGGCGCCGCGTGTAGCGCGGCGCGCCCCCTGGCGAGCTGTCACGGCCAAGATCGTCCGAATCGCTCACGCCATCATCCGTTCCATGTTTCCCCCCGCCACGATGGCGAAGCTGTCGTGTTCCAAATACTGAAACACGGCACAGTTTAGGAACTCCTGCCGGTTGCGCAAGCGTTCAGACTGTCGCGTTATGTTGCGAGAATCGCACCGGTCGGCTGCGGGCTGTCGAACACGCTGCCGGCGAACGCCTCCTCCCAGGTGCCGAGGGTGGAGGCGCGGCTGTATTCGGTGGCGCGGTTCTCGAAGAAATTGGTGTGCTCGACGGCGTTCAGCATGTCGTCGAGCCAGGGCAGCGGGTTGCGGTCGCTGTGGTACAGCTCGTTCAGCCCCAGCTGCGTCAGCCGCCGGTCCGCGATGTAGCGGATGTACTGCTTCACCTCGGCCGCCGTCAGCCCTTCCACGGGGCCGAGCTCGAAGGCGAGGTCGATGAAGGCGTCCTCGTGCTCGACGATGGTCGCACAGGTCTCGTAGATGTCGCGGCGCAGCGCGTCGGTCCAGATTTCCGGGTTTTCCTGCACGAAGGTGCGGAACAGGCGGATCATCGAGATGCAGTGCAGCGTCTCGTCGCGCACCGACCAGGAAATGATCTGGCCCATCCCCTTCATCTTTCCGAAGCGCGGGAAGTTGAGCAGGATGGCGAACGAGGCGAACAGTTGCAGCCCCTCGGTAAAGGCACCGAACGCCGCCATGGTCTTGGCGATCTCGTGCTTGCTATCGACCGAGAAGCCCTGCATATAGTCGAATTTGTCCTTCATCTCCTTGTATTTGAGGAAGGCGGTATATTCGAGTTCCGGCATCCCGACCGTGTCGAGCAGGTGGCTGTATGCCGCGATATGGATAGTCTCGATGTTCGAGAACGCGGACAGCATCATCAGCACTTCGGTGGGTTTGAACACCCGGCTGTAATGCTTCATGTAGCAGTTGTTCACCTCGACATCCGCCTGGGTAAAGAAGCGGAAGATCTGGGTGAGCAGGTTGCGCTCGGCCGGCGCGAGGTTCTTGTGCCAGTCCTTCACATCGTCGGCGAGCGGCACTTCCTCCGGCAGCCAATGCACGCGCTGCTGCGTCAGCCACGCCTCGTACGCCCAAGGGTAGCGGAACGGCTTGTACACCGGGTTCTCGGTCAGCAGGTCGAGGCGGTGGCCGTCATCGGGCCGGGCGGTGGTCGCGTTCATGGCGGGGGCCTTCGTCAGGACTGTCGGTCGTACCCGGTCACGTGGGCACGCCGGGCGGGATGCCAAGCGTAGCAGGCGTGGCGAGTCGCCACATCTGGCGCCCCCAGATGTTGTGGTGGGATTGGCCAGATACGACAAAACCTTGACCGTCGCGCGTGGGGTCGCCACGGAACGAAGGCTAATGCCGTTCGCCTTGACGTGGAGATGGGATGCGGCGTGGTTGGGGGACTAGGATTCGAACCTAGATAAAACGAGTCAGAGTCGTTTGTCCTACCATTGAACGATCCCCCAACAGGCTCGCCAACCGCCGGCCCGTCCGGGCGCGGC
>JAKBCB010000461.1 GCA_021808185.1 Pseudomonadota bacterium | reverse complement strand
GGGGATTCAAGGAGGTGCGCTACCACGCGCTGGTCACCGCGCGGTTCCTGCTGACGCTGTTCCCGGACGCCCGCTTCCTGTTGCTGCGGCGCGATCTGGCGACGCTGGTGGTTTCCAACATGCTGGCCCCCTGGTCGATCGGCCGGCTGCGGCAGCTTGGTGCCACCGGCAGCGAGGCGGAGGTGCGCGCCGCCGTGGTCGATTGTGCCTACGCGCTCACGGTGGTCGATCATGGCTTCGCGGAGATCGCGGCGGCGCTGCCCGGCCATGCCCGCGTGGTGTGGAACGAGGCGCTGCGCGCCCCGGCCACCACTTATCCGGCCCTGTTCGATTTCCTCCGCCTGCCGCACTGGCCGGCGCTGATCGACGAGGTGTGCGAAGCCTCGCAACGCCAGCTTGGCGCGACCGATCCGAACTGGGCGGCGGAGCATCTGACGCGCGAGGCGGTGCTGCGCGCGCTGCCGGAGGCGCTGATCAAGGCCGAGGCCGACCTGGCGGCGCGCGGCCCCGATCCCGCCCGCCTCAAGCGGCTGGCCGCCACCGGACGCTACACTTTCCTGGTCGGCGACCACGAATTGGTCGGCACGCCTTATTCGACGATGTTCTGAGCCGCCTCAGCCGCCGCGGCCCGGCGCCATGCGGTCGATGATGGCGCGCGCGCGCGGGGCCTCGACGAGTTCGGGGAGCGGGACGCCGACCTTGCGGCGCCAGTTCGGCCGCTCCCGGTCGGTGCCGGGCAGATTGAGCGCCACCGTCTCGCCGGCCAGATCGTCCGCCTGCGCCAGCACCAGCGCGCAGGGCGAGGCAGCGAGGAAGCCATGTACGGCGGGCGCGCCAACCGGCCCGCCGAGCGCCGAGGCCAGCGCCGTCCGCTCGGTCTGGCGTTCGTTGGCCGCCGCTTTCGCCCCTTCCGCATCCAGCAGGCCGAGGCGCGCGCGCTCGGCGATGTCGGCGCCTGCCTGCCAGCCGGCCAGCGTCGGCAGATCGTGGGTGGAGACGCAGGCCACGGCGCTGGCCGGATACCGCGCAGACGGAATGAAGCCGCCGCCATCGCGCTCGAACCACAGCACGCGGTAGCTGAGCACGTTGTCCCTGGCGAGAACGTCGCGAAAGCCTTCCGGCACGGTGCCGAGATCCTCGCCCACGACGAAGCAGCGCGCCCGCGTGCTCTCCAGCGCCAGTTCGCCCAGCATGTCGGCCAGCGGATAGGCTACATACGCGCCCTCCGCCCCGCTGGCGCCGTCCGGCACCCAGAACAAGCGGGTGAAGCCCATGACGTGGTCGATGCGCAGCCCGCCGGCGTGGCGCATATTGGCGCCGAGCAGGCCGGCGAAGCCGCGATAGCCGCTCTCGCGCAGCCGCCACGGGTCCGGCGGCGGTAGATTCCAGATCTGCCCGCTGGCGGAGAACGGGTCCGGCGGCGCGCCTACCGACATGCCCAGCGCCAATTCGCGCGCCGATGCCCATGCTTCCGCCCCGTCGGGCGCGGTGCCGATGGCCAGATCGCGATAGAAGCCGAGCGACAGCCCGGCCTCGCGCGCATCCCCGGCCGCCTGTGCCAGCTGCTGGTCGGCGACGAATTGCAGCCAGGTATGGAACCGCACCAGCCGCGCGTGCTCGCGCGCGAACGCCTCGACACTCCGATGGCCGGCATCGCGCAGGTCCGCCGGCCAGTGATGCCAAGCCTCGCCCCGGCGGATTTCGGCAATGGCCTGGAACGCGGCGAACTTCTCCAGCGCCTGCCCGCCATAGGCGCGAAACGCCTCGAACGCGGTGGAGTTGCGCGGTTCGTCGAACGCGGCAAACGCGGCCTCCAGCACCGCGCGCTTGAGCGCCCAGACGCGCGGGTAATCGACCAGCGCCGCCGCCGCCAGCACTTGCATCTCGTCCGCGTGGGCATCGAGCAGCGCGCGCGGGGCCGGCGCGTCAAGGCCGAACCCGTCGCCTTGCAGATCGACGTAGATCGGGTCGAGGAAGCGGCGGTCGGAGGGATGATAAGGGCTTGCGCGCTCGCGGCTCTCGGGGAACAGCGCGTGCATCGGGTTCAGCCCCACCGAGGCGGCGCCAACGCGGGCAGCGGCGTGGCCGAGCAAGGACAGCGTGGAAAAATCGCCGATGCCCTGATCGCCGGCCCGACGCAGCGCATACAGATGCGCCGCGATGCCGAACCGGCGCGAGCCGCCCGCGAGCGCCTCCGGCAGATGGCAGGCCGGCGGTGCGACGGTCAGCGCGCAGGGCGTGTCCGGCCGCGCTTCGTGCCACATCCGCCAGCGCCCGGGCGGCAGCGCCGGCAGCAGCGCGCGCAGCACCTCGCTCTCGAACCCGTCGGCGCCGAGCACCTTGCCCCGGGGGGCGCTCTCCGGGTCCAGGCGCACATGGGTCTGGCCGCCGTCCTCGTCTTGCAGCACGAACCAGGTGGCGCGGCCGGCGGTGTCAGGGCCAGCCACCAGAGGAA
This sequence comes from Pseudomonadota bacterium, assembly GCA_021808185.1. Taxonomy (GTDB): domain Bacteria; phylum Pseudomonadota; class Alphaproteobacteria; order Acetobacterales; family Acetobacteraceae; genus CAJCJG01. The sequence goes on along the minus strand of JAKBCB010000461.1, from coordinate 928 downwards.
CCCTCGCGGCCTCGCCCTGCCGCGCCACCAGCGCGTGCGGCAGGGTGCGGCGCTGGTGCGCCTCGGCGAACCGGCCCAGCGAGTCCCGCGCCTCCGCCGACGTTGTGGCCGGCAACTGCATGGCGGCCAGGATCGCCTGTTTGGTGGCGACGCTCACTGGATGGCGCGTGCCCTGGATGTCCCACCACTCCGGCGCGATGCCGGCGGCCGTGGCCAGCCGGTCGAGCAATTCCCCGTCCACGCCGATCCGGCGCGCCCGCGTGGCGCTGGCGGCGGCGTCCGCGATCTCAGCCACCGCCAACACCACGCGCGGCGGGCAGATCAGCGTGTCGGCCAACAGCACCGTCGGCGGCGCATCGCCGCCGCTGTCGATCTCCAGGCGCCAGAGATGGCCCTCGCGCGGGTCCGGCAGCGCCACCTCGATCTCGGCGTCACCGCGATTGAGCACCAGCGCCACCCGGTCGGATTGCGCGTACAGCACGGCAACGAGGGCGGACGCGGCGGGATCATGCCAATCCGCCGGTGCCATCGCGTGGCCATCGGCGCGGCGCCATGCCACGTCCGGCAGCAGCGTGGCGTCTGTGGCCGCGCCGGTCAGGAAGCGGTCGGCGTGCAGGGCCGGATGCGCCTGCCGCAGCGCGGTCAGGCGCGCGACGAACCCGGGCAGCGCCGGCTCGGCCGTTGCCCAGTCGAGCCAGTTCGTCGCGTTGTCCTGCGCATAGGCATTGTTGTTGCCGCCCTGCGAGTGGCCGAGTTCGGCCCCCATCGCCAGCATCGGCGTGCCGCGCGAGAGCAGCAGCGTGGCGAGGAGCGCGCGCTGGTCGCGCAGCCGCGCGGCCCGGATCGCCGGCGCGTCGGCCGGACCCTCGGTGCCGTGGTTCCAGGAGAAATTGGCGTCGGTGCCGTCACGGTTCTGCTCGCCGTTGGC
>JAKBCB010000460.1 GCA_021808185.1 Pseudomonadota bacterium | reverse complement strand
CGGCGTGCTGTCGAACAGGCCGAACACGCCGCGCAGGAACCCCGGCGTCAGGGCCGCGAGCGGGTTTACCGAGACGCTCGGGTCGTCGAGCGCCCCGTGCACATAATAGGTGGCGGCGAACAGCCCGCCGCCGCGCTCGGGGCTGAACAGCTTGCCGAGCAGCGGAATGTCGCCGAGCAGCGAGTTGAAGAAATACGCCGGCACGATGGTGCCCTGTACGTCGGCGGTCTGCCGCGCAAGGTCGATGATGCCCTTCGCCGTCATCCCCAGGCTGGCGTTGAACGCCCGCGCGTCGCTGAGTTCCAGCATGTCCCGGCTGAGCCGGAACGGCGCCTCCAGCCGGGCGAAGCCGAGGCCGGGGCCCTGCGCCAGTTCCACGAGACCGTACAGTGTCATCGCCTCCAGCAGCTTGGCCAGCACCGGCGCCTTGTGGATACGGAAATCCTCGATCGTGGCGGTGCCGGCGAGCGGATGGTCCCGGCGCGTGTCGTCGTAATGGCCGGTGAGCGTCATCTTGCCGCCCTGCATCTTGTCGTCGATGTCCAGCGCCAGCAGCAGCGCGCCGGCATCCGCCGTGCCGCCGGTGAGCTGGCGCACGCCGCCTTTCGGCACGATCGCGAGCTGGAACGGCGCCCCCCCGCCGCCAACCCCGCCGCCGGTGGCGACCGTGCGGCCGGCGATCGAGGCGGCGCGCATCAGGCGCCCGTCGTTGTCCGCGTGGGCGACCACATCGGCGATGTAGCGCCCCTTGCCCAGCACCACCCGGTCGAGCCGCACATCGACGACATAGGGCGGGCCGGGCGGCGGCTCGGCCGGCGACGGGGCTTGGTCCGGCGTCGGCTTGCGCTCGAGCTGGCTTGTCACATCGAGGCTGGTGCCGGCGAGATCGACGCGCCACGGATCGCCCGGGCCGCGCGGGATTCGTACCTCGGCGCGCAGGTCGGTGTCCGGCCCCAGCGCCGCGCGCCGCAGTTTCAGCGTATCCGGGCGGCCGGCGGCGAAGCTCGCGTCGCCGTCCACGTGCAGGCTCTCGCCCTCCAGTCGGAACGGCGCGATGGCGGTGACGGTGTTGCCGTCCAGCCGCACCGTGGCGGTGAGCGTCGCCGGCCGGCCGGCGGGCTTGGTGAACCCGACTGGTTCGGCGGTCAGCGTCGCCTGCGCCAGATCGGCGGTGATCGCGGCCTCGGCGGTGCCGTCCCGCCGCATCGCCAGCGTCCCCTCCAGCGCCATGCCCCCGGCGAGCACGTCCGAGACATCGAGGCCGAGGCCCCCCAGTTGCTTGCCGGTGACGGTGCCGGCGACGGTGATTTTCTCCTGGATCTGGCTGGGCGGGCCGGCGCGGAAATCCATCACCAGTTGCAGGTCCGCCGGCAGCCCCGCGAGGGTGGCGCTACCGCTGGCGTGCAGCCCGTCCGATGCCGCGTCCAGCGAGAGCGTGCCGTGGTCGAGGTCGCGCCCAGCGACCACGCCGGGCAGCCGCAGGCCGGTCAGCTTGGCCGTGGTGCGAATGTCCACGTCGTCCATGGTCAGCGCATTGCGCAAAGGTAGCTTCGTCACCGTCACCTTGCCCGCGATCTGCCCGGCCGCGTCCTTCAGCGGCAGCGGGCTGCGGTCGAGCAATTTCACGCGCGGATGGCGCAGCACGGCGAGCAGCTCGGGCACCGGGCCGGCCAGATCGCCCTCGATGTCGGCGAACTGGTCGGCGGCGTCGAGCCCGACGATGCGGACATGCCCGCCGGTGACGCGCAGCCCGCCCTGGTGGCCGCCGGTCACGGCGATGTCCAGCGCGTCCGGTCCCGCGATGCTCAGATGCGCGCTCGCGTCCTCGATCGGCGGCACCGGGCGCAGCCAGTGCACCGCCAGCTTCTCGCCGTCGATGCCGCCGGCGACGTGCGTCACGGTCGCGCCCGAGAGGTCGGCGGGCAGGTGCAACGCCACGTCGAGATGGCCGTTGCGGGCCATCCCGTCCGGGATGTTCCGGGTGATCCATGGCCGCGCGCCGGGGCCGCCGACCCCCTCCGGCCACAGCGCCGGCAGGTCGGCGAACGCCACCTGATCGAGGTCGAGCGTGCCCGCCACGTCCATCCCGCCGCCCGGCGCGCGGGCGATGTCGGCGTGCGCCTGAACCGCGGTGTGCGCGCTATCCGCGCGGGCCGCGAATTCCAGCCGCGGCAGGCTGAGCGCCATCCGGTCCGGCGTGCCCTCCGCGTCCAGCGCCCCATTGAACACGATGGCCCCCTGCTGGCCGAGACGCAGAGTTCCCGCGCCGAGATCGGCGTGGGCGGAGATCCGGTCCGGCGTCAGGTCCGGCGCGAGGCCGACGGTGGCATTCAGCGCCACCGGCAGCGCGAACGGCGCCAGGACCTCCCCGCCCGCGATCTGCCCGGCCAGCGCCGCCGGCACGATCTGCCCGAGGCTCGCGGTCAGGCGGGTCCGATGCGTCTCTGCGTCGAGTTCCGCCGTCACCGTGACATGGGTGCCCTGGTCGCCGAGCCGCAGCGTCGCGTCCGCCCGGCCGACGATGCCGCCCTCGACCATGCGTTGCAGATCGGCGCCGAGCCCGTGCAGCCCCCAGGTGGCGCCGACCTGCCGGTCGGTGACGTCGAGCGTCGCGTCGCGGATGCGCACACGGCGCAACTGGCTCCAGGTCGAGCTGCGCGCGCCGGGCTGGCTGCCGGCGGCCGGGCGCCCCAGTTCGCGCAGCAGGCTGGCCGGCACCCCGCCGGGGGCGGCGGCCGGCTGGCCCGAGGTATCGGTCGGCTCGCCGAGGGCGAGCGTGATCGCGCCATCGGCCGCGCGGGTGACGCGCAGCCGCGCGCCGTCCACCTCGATGGCGCGCGGCACCACGCGGCCCAGCAACAGCAGATGGGCGACAAGCGAGACCTCGGCGCGCGGGATGGCGGCAATGCGCTTGCCGGCGGCGTCGGTGGCAACCAGGTCGTGCACCCGAATGTCGATCGGCTGGTCCACCCCGCCGGTGAAACCCTCCCACGCCAGCGCCGCGCCACCGAGCGCGATGTGGACCGGGGCCTCGGCATTGATCGCTTGCTCCAGCCGCGGCGCCAGCCACGATACGTCCAGCGGCCCGCGTGAGAGCCGCCAGCTCAGCAGTGCCAGCAGGCCGAGCGCGATCACGCTCAGGGCAATGCCGATCTGGATCAGCGCGTGCGCCACGCGCCCCGTGTGGCGGGCGGCTTGACCGAGGAGGCGCCTCACGCGCAGCCTGCCCGGCGATGGACCAGCCGCGCGCCCGATCCGCCGCCCGCAAACCTCCGGCCGCGCGGGCGGAGGCGTGGCCGAACCCTGCGGACCTGGCGGCCGCGAGCCGGCTGGTGGATCGCTTCGCCGAGGCCGCCCCGGGCCATGACGTGCCGGCCGCGCTGC
>JAKBCB010000459.1 GCA_021808185.1 Pseudomonadota bacterium | reverse complement strand
TCGGCTTCTTCCTCGAACTCAACGTCGGTGTCGCGGATCAGCCGGAACAGGCCCTGCGCGAGCACACGGAAGCCAGGGAACAGCCGGTCGAGGAACAGCCCGACAACGTGTTCGAGCAGCACGAAGCGGATGCCCGGACTGTCCGGCAGCGGCGGCATGCGCACGAAGCGATCGACCTGCGCCGGCAGCGGGATCAGCGCCCGCATGCCGTGCCCGTCCTCGTCGCGCATCAGCAGCAGCGCCATCACGAGGCCCATGTTCGGAATGAACGGGAACGGGTGCGCCGGGTCGATGGCGAGCGGCGTGAGCACGGGGAACACGCGCTCCATGAACCAGATGTCGAGCCAGGCGCGGTCGTGCTCGGACAGATCCTCGGGCTCGGCCACCTGGATGCCGGCGGCGGCGAGCAGGTCGCGCAGATCCCGCCACACCCGCTGCTGCTCGGCGATCAGCGCGCGGGCGCGGCTTTCCACCTCGGCCAGTTGCTGCGCGGGCGTGCGCCCGTCGGGCGAAGCGGCGGTGACGCCCGCCTTGGCCTGGCCGATCAGCCCGGCGACGCGGACGGAATAGAATTCGTCGAGATTGCTGGCGCTGATCGAGATGAAGCGCAGCCGCTCCAGCAGCGGATGGTTGGTGTTCTCGGCTTCCTCCAGCACGCGGTGGTTGAAGTCGAGCCAGGACAGTTCGCGGTTGATGAACCGCTCCGGGCTTTCCGGGCCGATGGGCTGGATCGCGGCCGGATGCGCCGGCAACGGCCCGAAATGCTCGATCGCGACGCTCGTCTCATCCACGCTCGCCTCCCTGCGCGCCGCCCAGCGGCGCAGCTTTACAGGAGGCATGGGGCACCGGTGGAGGCGGTGGGGGGGGCTTGCGCGAAATCTTCATGGTCGGGCGCCATCCCGCGCAGCACGTCGGCGGCAACCCCGCGCGTCACCCGCCCACCGGCGACCAGGGCCGCGCGATCCAGCCGGGCCGCTGCCTCGCGCATCGCCGCCGGAGTGCGCGGCAGGCGCAGCAGCAGCCAGTCCTGCACCGGCTCGGCCACCGCCAGTTGCCGCTCGGCCAGCAACCTGGCCAGCAGCGCGCGGAGCAGGGATTCGTCCGGCGGGCGGATTTCCACGGCGCTGATGGCGCGCAGCCGGCTGGCAAGGTCGGGCAGCGCCACCGCCCAGCGCGCGGGCGGGGTACGCGCGGCCAGCAGCACCGGCCATCCGCTTTCGGCCCAGGCGTTCAGCAGGTGCAGCAGCGGGCGCTCCTCGGCGGTATCGGCATCGTCGATCGCCACCGCCTGGTCCGGCCGCTCCGGCTCGCGCGGCAGGGCGGAGCCGGCCAGCAGGCGGGCGCCGACGCGCGTTGCCCAGATGTGCAGCAGATGGGTCTTGCCGCTTCCCTCCGGCCCCCACAGCGCGAGGCGGCGCTGCGGCCAGTCCGCCCCAGGGGCAAGCCACGCCAGCGCCGCGGCGTTGGAGGCGCCGGCGAGGAAATCGGCGGCGACGAATTGCGGCTCGTGCGCGAACGGCAGCGGCAACTGGCGCCAGCGCGCCGGCGTGGGCTCCGGGGTCATTCGGCCATGTCCTCCGCGTGCGGCGGGTCGAGGTAGAGCTGGCTGGCCAGATAGCGGCGCAGCCAGAACCGGCTCAGCACGCCGATCACGGCGGCCACCGGCACGGCGAGCAGCACGCCGACGAAGCCGAACGCGGCGCCGGAGGCAAACAGCGCGAAGATCACCCAGACGGCGTGCAGCTCCACCCGGTCGCCCAGGAAGCGCGGATAGATCACATAGCCTTCCAGCAGATTGCCGAGCACGAACACGCCCGCGACCATCGCCACGCCAGCGTAGGTGGGGAACTGCGCGAAGGCGAGGCCGATCGAGGTGACCGCGCCGGCGATGGTGCCGACATACGGAATGAAGGAGAGCACCCCGGCGGACAGCCCCACGATCAGCCCCAGATCGAGGCCGACCACGGACAGCCCGGTGGCGTAGAACAGCGCCAGCACGATGCAGCACAGCGCCTGCCCGCGCAGCCATGCCGAAAGGATGCGGTCCACCTCGCGTGCCTGGGCGCGCACGGTGCCGGCGTAGCGGCGCGGCAGCCAGCTGTCGATGCGCGCCAGCATCCCCGGCCAGTCGCGCAGCAAGTAGAAAGCGACGACGGGCGTGACCACCACCAGCGTCAGCACGTTGAACAGCGCGAAGCCGCCGCCGATGACGCGGCTGATCGCGGTGACGACGAACGAGACCATGGCACCCGCCTGCCCGCCCACCAGGTCGCGCAGCTTCTGGTCCACGAAGTCCGGCCCCAGCCGCTCCTGCACGCTGTCCATGATCTGCGTCAGGAAGGTGCGCAGCGCCTCCACATAGGTCGGCAGCCGCGCGATCATGATCCCGACCTGCGAGAGGATCAGCGGATACAGCAGCAGCGCGAACAGCAGCCCGGCGGCGAGCAGGGCGATGATCAGCAGCAGCGCCGCCGCCCCGCGCGGAATCCCCGCGCGCGCAAGGCGCGTGGCCGGCGGGTCGAGGAAATAGGCGATCCCGGCGGCGGCCACGAAGGGCAGCAGCACGGAGGCGAACAGTTGCAGCCCCAGCCACGCCGCCACCAGCAGCCCCACCAGCAGCCCCAGCCGCTGCGCCCGCGTCGCCTCGCCCACATGCGGGGCGGTCGCGGCCTCGTGCGCGGCGGTGCCGTGCGGTGCCTCGGTCTCGAAGGCGTGCCGCGTCATCGCGCGCGCGCCGTGCGCACGACATAGGCGGCGCCGGAGATCAGCGTGCTCGCCGTCACCAGCGCGATCAGCCCCGGCATCAGCGCGCCGCCGATGCCGGCCCCCGCCCGCAGCAGCGCCACCGCGACCAGGGCGATCTGCAAGACGGTGTTGAGCTTGGAGACCAGCAGCGGCCGGATTGCCACCGGCAGCCCCAGCACCGTCAGGCCCAGCACGCCGCCCACGATGGCCACGTCGCGGAACACGACGAGGATCGCGAGCCAGTCGGGCAGCGCGTGGATCGCCGCGAGGGTGACATACATGGAGACCAGCAACACTTTGTCGGCCACCGGGTCAAGCATCGCGCCGACGGATGTCGGCCCTCGCCGGCGCGCCAGCCAACCATCGATCGCGTCCGACACGCCGGCGGCGAGGAACAGCCAGAACGCCGGCAGGCACTGCCCGCGCAGCACCAGCCAGACCGACGCGGGCACAAGGCAGATGCGCCCGAGCGTGACCGCGTTGGCCAGATTGACGATCTCGGCCCTCGACTCGGCGGGGCGGCCAGCGGGATGCAGCCGTGCGTCGTCAGGCATGGTGCCTGCCTTCCCCCGCAGCCCCGGTTGCGCGGGACGGAGGGGTATGATTGTGTCGGCCGACGTCCGGCCGCTTCCGCCTTGCCGGCGT
>JAKBCB010000458.1 GCA_021808185.1 Pseudomonadota bacterium | reverse complement strand
AATTCGAAGCTGCCCGGCGCGGCGACGGCGGTGAAGTGGCACCAGGACTTCCCCTTCACCCCGCACAGCAACGACGATCTGTGCACGGCACTGCTGTTCGTCGATGAGGTGACGGACGAGAACGGCCCGCTCGAAGTCTTGCCCGGCAGCCATCGCGGCGAGATATTTTCCCTCTGGCACGACGGAAGATTCACCGGCGCCATCGACGACGCGGTGGCCGCCGAGGCACAGGCGAAATCGGTGCGCTGCACCGGCCCGGCGGGCGCCGTCTGCCTGATGCACACGCGGCTGCTGCACGGCTCGGCGCCGAACCGGTCGGACCGGCCGCGCACGCTGTATATCTGCGTCGTTTCCGCCGAGGACGCGCTGCCGCTCTCGCCCAACCCGGTGCCGAGCCGCGACGCGGGGCTGGTCGTCGCGGGCGAGGCGACCGGCACGGTACGGGCGGTCCCGTTCCAGTTGCGCCTGCCGCAACTGCCGAAAACCGCCTCGTTCTTCAACCAGCAGGTCGGCGCGGACCGGCCGGCCAGCTACGACGGTTAGGGCAGCCGCGCCGCCGCCCACACCGCCGGCACCCGCTCCACCAGCCAGATCACCGCCATCCCCGTCGCCAGCACCACCGTGCCGAAGCGCACCCGCCGCTCGGTGGTCGCAAACCGGCGCAGCGCGCGAAAAACGGCGAACACGACCAGCCCCACGGCAAGCTGGCCCAGTTCCACCCCGGCGTTGAACCCGGCGAGACCCTGGACCACGTTCGGTCCGTCGGCCGCCAGCAGATCGCGCAGCGACGAGGAGAACGCGAAGCCGTGCACAAGGCCGAGGCCGAGCGTGACCAGCGGCATCGCCCGCCCGCCCCGCCCGAGCAGGCTGGAGACGCCGGCCAGCACGATGGAGGCGGCGATCGCGGCCTCGACGCCCGGGTCGAACCAGGGCGGACGCGGCACAATCCCGTAGAACCCCGCCGCGAGGGTGATGGAGTGGCCCACGGTGAAGCCGGTCACGCGCCACGCCAGTTGCCCGAGCGTGCTGGCGCCGAGCACCAGGCAGACCAGAAACAGCATGTGGTCGGTGCCGGTCAGGATATGCTCGATGCCGGCCACGACGAAACTGGCGATGCCCTCGAACAGTCCGGGCGCCACCACCACCGGCGCCTCCAGCAATCCGGGCACGCGGTAATAGACAGCGTGGCCGCCGCGATGATCGACGAACAGGTTCACCGTCCCCGCCTCGCCCAGCGCGCCGGGCGCGAGCGTGCTGGCCAGCTCGAAGCGCCGCGCGCCGGCCGGCAGCGTGTAGGCGATGGCCACGTCCACCAGCACGTAGCCGCTGTCGATCTCGGTCACGTCGTCGGGCCACGGCGCGGGCTGCGTCGCGGCACGCGCCTGTTCGGCTGTGTCGAACGGGGGCACGCGGCCCTTCGGGTGGATGGCTAACGACATGAGCCTTCCCGGCACCACCTGACCGCGCGCCGTCAGCGTATGGCCCTCCAGCACGAGCCGTCCGATCCCCTGCGGATCGCGCATCATGGCCGGGATGTCGGCGAACCAGAACGCCACCCCGCTCTCCCAGCGGCCGATGGTGTAGGGCGCCGGCGGCACCGGCGTGCCAGGGTCCGGGCGTGGCACGCCGCGCCCGACCACGAGCGGCAAGGTGATGCGGAAATACGCGAGCAGGTCGCCATTGGCGGCGGTGTCGAAATGCACCACGCGGACGTTGCGGGTGATCATCGGGTGCGCGGCGGCCGGCAGCGCCGCCAGCACCAGCAGCAACACCGCCAGCACGAGGCCGGCGAGCGCGCGGTCAGGCCGGCGCGCAGAGCAGGCCGGCGCGCACCGGGGCGCGGCGGCGCGGCGGCTCGGCCACCCCGCCGTCGAGCGCGTCGAGCAGTGCGGGCAGGTCGGAGGCGCAGGCGAGTTCCTCCCCGCCGGCGGTGACGAGGCGGAAGCCGTCGGCGTCCAGCACGACGAGCATCGCCTCGGCGGCGGGCTGGCCGCGCCGTTCCAGCAGGAGGGCCTGCCCCCCGTCATCGCCGCGCGCCGGCGTCCAGCGCACGCCGCGCGCCGCGCACCAAGCCGCCAACGCCCGCAACGTGCCCCGTGCCACCATGCAGCCCCCATCCGCGCGGTGCGTGATGCCAACCACGACTCGAACGCAGTATTGTCGCAACCGAACGCATCATTTATCCCATGTTTCGGAACGATAGAGGTTAACGCGACCGCCGCTCGCTCAATCCCCGAGCGGCGCGCACGCGATCGTGAGCCAATCCCGCACCGCCGGCTCGACCGCGGCCGCGACCTCCGCCCGCACGCGCGCATGGTAGGCGTCCAGCCATGCCACCTCGGCCGGCGTCAGCAAGGCGCGGTCGATCATGCGCCGGTCGAACGGCGCCAGCGTCACCGTCTCGAAGCACAGAAACGGCCGTGTGGCACCCGCGAGGTCGGCCGGTTGCACCAGCACCAGATTCTCCAGCCGGATGCCGAACGCACCCGGCGCGTAGAACCCCGGCTCGTTCGACAGCAGCATCCCCGGCGCCAGCGGCACCGGCTTGGCCAGCCGCGAGATGCTCACCGGCCCCTCGTGCACCGACAGATAGCTGCCGACGCCGTGGCCGGTGCCGTGGTCGTAGTCGAGCCCGGATTGCCACAGCGCGTGCCGGGCGAAGCCGTCGATATGCGCGCCGCCCACGCCCCGCGGAAAGCGCAGCGTGGCAAGCGCGATATGGCCCTTCAGCACGCGGGTGAAACGGTCGCGCAGCTCGTCCGGCGGCGCGTCCGGCCCGGTCCAGACGGTGCGGGTGACATCGGTGGTGCCGTCGGCGAACTGCGCGCCCGAGTCGATCAGGTACAGCTCGTTCGGCTTGATCGGCCGGTCGGTCTCCGCGCTGACCCGGTAGTGCATGATCGCGCCATGCTCGCCCGCGCCGGAGATGGCGGCGAAGCTCTCGCCGCGAAAGCCCGGCAGCGCCTCGCGGAAGGCGAGCAGCCGGGCGGCGGCGCTCATTTCCGTCTCGTGCCCGGCGGCACCTTCGACCCAGTGCAGGAAGCGCGCGAGCGCCACCGCGTCGCGCTGGTGCGAGGCGCGGACGCCCTGTTGCTCGGTCGGGTTCTTGCAGGCTTTCGGCAGCAGGCACGGGTCCATGCCCGCCACCACCCGCGCGCCGCCCGCGCGCAGGCGCTGCGCGAACCACACCGGCGAGTTGGCCGGATCGACCCGCACCCGCAGCCCGGCGAACCCCTCCAGCGCCGCCGGCAGCGCCTCGCGCCCCTGCACCGCGACCCCGTTGCCGAGCCAGGCGCGGGTTTCCTCCGGCAGCTTGCGCGGGTCCATGAACAGCGCCACCGACGCATCGTCCCGCACGATGGCAAAGCCGAGCGCGAACGGCGTGAACGGCA
>JAKBCB010000457.1 GCA_021808185.1 Pseudomonadota bacterium | reverse complement strand
ACCGCATGATCGTTTCACGCCGCGCCGTGCTGATGGGCGCGCTCGCTGTCCCGGCTGTCGTGCCCGCGCGCGCGGCGGCGTCGATTGCGGTGCGCGTCGGCGTGCTGCGCTTCGGCACCGTCGCCTGGGAACTCGACGTGATCCGGCGGCACGGGTTCGATACCGCGCACGGCGTTGTGATCCAGCCGCGCGAGTTTGCCGCCCCGCAGGCAACGCAGGTTGCGTTGCAGGCCGGCGCGGTCGATGTCACGGCGCAGGACTGGCTGTGGGTGGCGCGCCAGCGGGCCGAGCAGGCGGACTGGAGCTATGCCACCTTCTCCACCGCGATCGGCGCGCTGGTCGCCCCGCCCGGTTCGCCGGTGCGATCGGTTGCGGATCTGCCCGGGCGGCGGCTCGGCATCGCCGGCAGCCCGCTCGACAAAAGTTGGCTCATCCTGCGGGCCTACGCCCGCAAGCTGCATGGGCTCGATCTCGATAGCGTGGTCGAGAAAAGCTTCGCCGCGCCGCCGCTGCTGGCGGCGCAGGCGGCGGCTGGGCGGCTCGATGCGGTGCTGACCTTCTGGCCGTTCGCCGCGCGCGCGCAAGCCGCCGGGGCCACAAGGCTGCTGGCGATGGACGCCGCCGTGCGGGCACTCGGCATCGACGGCGAGATGCCGGTCGCGGGCTACGTGTTCTCCGACGCCTGGGCGCGGGCCAATCCCGATGCGGTGGCTGGGCTGCTCGCTGCCTCGGCCGATGCACGCGCGGTGCTGGCGCAGGATGACGCCGAATGGCGGGCCGTGGCCCCGCTGATGGGCGAGGCCGGCCCTTCGGAGCGAGACCGTCTGCGCGACGCCTATCGCGCCGGCATTCCCCGCGCCCCGGAGGCCGAGCACGCGGCCTCGGCGGCGGCCTTGTTCGCGGTGCTGGCCGGCATCGGTGGCGCCGCCCTGGTCGGCGCCGCGAAAACCCTGCCGCCGGGGACGTTTTGGCTGGCCCGGTAGGCGCGGGCGCCCGCACCCGGCTGATCTCGCTCGCGGTGCTGCTGGCGCTGTGGGAGGCGGCGGGGCAGATCGCGCACAGCCGGGTGGCGCCGCCGCTGTCCAAGGTGCTGGTAGTGCTGGCGCGGGAGACCGCCTCTGGCGCGCTGCTGGAAAATCTTGGGGTGACGCTGTGGCGCATTGCCGCGTCGTTCGTGCTCTCGATGGTCCTCGGTGCCGCGCTTGGCATCGCCATGGGGCGGCGCCCAGGGCTGGATCGGGCGCTGGATGTGTGGCTGACCGGCCTGCTGAACCTGCCGGCGCTGGTGGTGACGGTGCTGCTGTATGTGTGGTTCGGCCTGACGGAGGCCGCCGCCATCGCCGCTGTCACGCTCAACAAGCTGCCCACCACGGCGGTCACGCTGCGGGAAGGGGCGCGCGCACTCGACCCGCAATTGCTCGAAATGGCCTCCGTGTTCCGCTTCTCGCGCGGGCGCGTGCTGGGCCATGTCGTGCTGCCGCAACTCGCGCCGTACTTCTTCGCCGCCGCCCGCTCTGGCCTCGCCTTGATCTGGAAGGTGGTGCTTGTGGTGGAACTGCTGGGGCGGAGCAGCGGCGTGGGATTTCAGATCGAGGTGTATTTCCAGGAATTCGATGTCGCCGGCATCCTCGCCTACACGCTGGCCTTCGCCGTTGTGGTGCTGGCGCTGGAATGGGGCGTGCTGCAACCGCTGGAACGCCGGGCGCTGGCGTGGCGGCGGTGAGGTCCGTGCTGCGCGTCGATGTGCGGGAAAAATCCTTCGCCGCGCGCGTGGTGCTGGCGGACATCCGCTTTGAACTTCCGCCCGGCGAGATCCTCGCCCTGGCTGGCCCCTCCGGCTGCGGCAAAAGCACGCTGCTGCGCCTGATCGCGGGCCTGGATCGCGGCTTCATCGGCCGGATCGCCGGCCCCGCGCGCGTGGCGATGGCGTTCCAGGAGCCGCGCCTGCTGCCATGGCGCAGCGTGCGCGACAATCTTCTGCTGGCCGGCGCCCCACCCGCCGTGGCGGCGGAGATGCTGGGCGAATTGGGACTGGCAGAAGCAGCCGAGGTGCCGGCGGACCGGCTCTCGCTCGGCATGGCGCGTCGGGTGGCACTGGCGCGGGCGCTGGCGGTCGCGCCGGATCTGCTGCTGCTGGACGAGCCGTTCGTCTCGCTGGATGCGGCGGGCGCCGCGCGGGCGCGCGCCTTGCTGCTGGCCGCGTGGCGCGCGCGCCCCTGCGCGGTGTTGCTGGTGACGCACGACCTTACCGAAGCGGCGGCGTTGGCGGACCGGATTCTGGTGCTCGCCGGCAGCCCGGCCGGGATTGCCGAGCAGATCGTGGTGCCGGAGGCGATCCGGCGGCACGGCGGCGAGGCGGCCGCGCGCTTCGCGATGTCGCTGCGCGCGTAGCGACACTCCGGGCGCGCGGGGCGCGCCCGGAGGCGGCGGCTACTTCAGCGTCGCGAGATAGGCGATCAGGTTCGCCCGGTCCTCGGGCTTCGACAGGCCGGGGAACACCATCTTCGTGCCCGGCACCATGGCCTTCGGGCTCGTCAGGTAGGTGTCCAGGGTTGCCTCGTCCCAGGTCTTGTCGGCCTTCTTCATGGCCTCGGAATAGGAGAAGCCCGGCTCCGTGGCGGACTTGCGGCCGACCACGCCGAACAGCGACGGACCGATGGCGTTCTGTCCGGGCTTCACCGTGTGGCAGATCGAGCATTTGTTGAACACGGCCCGGCCGGCCGCCGGGTCGCCGGCGGCGTGCGCGGGGGCGGCCAGGCCGAGCGCGACCAGCGCCGCGGCAGCGAGGATGGCAGGCTTCATGTCGGCATAATCCTTGTTGTGCACGAATCGCCACGTTGGTCCGCCGATGTCGGGCCGGCGCGGCTGTCGCGCCTTTAGCCGCACGCCGCCAGGGCGTCGAGTGAACAAAAAATTCGGATCACTCGCCCGCCGCCAACTGCTCGATGGCGCGGCGCGGCAACGGGTCCAGCCCGCCGACCTCTCCGGCCCGCATCTTCGCGACGATCTCCTGGCGCATACGCGGGTCCCAGAATTTACGCAGATGCGTGGCGATACCCTCCACCGCCGCGCTGCCGTCTGCATGGTCCTGGGCGGCGAAGAATTTTCCGATCTGGTTGGCCATATAGACCAGCTTGTCAGGCGACATGCGCGCGGCTCTCCGCAATGATCCGGTCTGCGCCGGTAAAAACCTCGAACCCGTCGGCGCGGGCCACAGCGACCAGCGTCATACCCGCCGCCTCCGCCAGCCGCACCGCGTGCGCCGTGGGGGCCGAGACGGCCACCAGCACGGGCGCGCCCAGCGTGGCGGCCTTCTGCACCATCTCGATGGACACGCGGCTGGTCAGCAGCACCATCGCCGCCGCCACGTCGAGCCGCCCCCGCACCGCGGCACCCACCAGCTTGTCCA
>JAKBCB010000456.1 GCA_021808185.1 Pseudomonadota bacterium | reverse complement strand
GCGCCGTGGCCGACGACGAACTGGTGGAGCACTACGCGCTCGGCGACGTGTTCGTGATGCCCAATCGCCGCCTGCCGAACGGCGACACCGAGGGATTCGGCCTCGTGTTCCTGGAGGCCAATGCCTGCGGCCTGCCGGTGATCGCCGGCAGCGACGGCGGCAGCATCGACGCGGTGCGCGATGGCTTCAACGGGCTGCTGGTGGATGGCCAGTCGGTCGGTGCCATCGCCGAGGCCATGCTGGCGCTGCGCCGCGATCCGCACTTGTACGCGCGCCTGCGCGCGGGCGGGCTGGACGCGGCGGCGGCGGCCGACTGGCGGCACAAGGCGCGGGCCTTCGTGGCGCTGTTCGACGCGGCGTAGCCGCACGCGGCCCGGCATCTTGCAACGGCGCCTGACAAGCGTCACATAAAAAGACGACACGTGACAGGAGAGGCGCGTGACAGCCCAGGCCGGAACAGCGGATTTACAACGGGTGGCGGCCTTGCTCGGGGGCCAGCGCGTGCTGCGCCACGCCCTGCGCGGCCCGCTGGACGCGCACGAGCTGCTCACCGACGGGCTGCCGGGCGCGGCGCTGCTGCATCTGGTCGATCGCCTCGTGCACCTGCGCGATTCCGCCTCGCTGGAAAAGGCGGTCGGCATGAGCCTGCGCACCTTCCAGCGCCACAAGACCGCGCCCACTCGGCCGCTGAACCAGGAACAGAGCGGCCGTACCTGGAAATTCGCCGAAATCCTGGCGAAAGCGACAACTGTGTTCGGCTCGCAGGACGAGGCGGAGCAATGGCTGGAGCGCCCGGCCATCGGCCTGGACCAGCGCCGCCCGCTCGACCTGCTGGCAACGCCCGCCGGGGTGAAACTGGTCGAGGATCACCTCGAACGCCTCGAGTACGGCGTGTACGCGTGACACCGCCGCCGCCGCCGCTCGGCGGGGGCGAATTGGTGGTCTGGCGCCTCGATCTGGCAGTCCACGCGGCGAGCTGGGACAGCGGCGAGGGCGCCTATCGGGTGGGCGGACGCTGGAACGCACCGGGCGCGCGCGTGGTGTATTGTTCCATCGACCCGGCGACCGCCATCCTGGAAGTCGCCGTGCACAAGGGCTTCCGCACGCTGGACACCGTCGCCCACACGCTGACGGCGGCACTCATCGCCGATCCGGCGCGCGTGCACGTGGTCTGGCCGGGCGACGTGCCCAACCCCAACTGGCTGCGGCCGGGCATCCCCAGCGCCGGGCAGCAGGCTTTCGGCGCCGGCCTGCTGGCCCGGCATCCATTCGTCCTGCTGCCCAGCGTGGTCTCGACCCATAGCTGGAACCTGATCTTCGATCCCAGAGCCGCCGCGGGGGCCTATGCGTTCACGTCGCGGGAGCGCTTCGCCCTGGATCCGCGCCTGCATCCGCCGGCCAAGGCATGAGGCCCAGCACCCGGCGGAACAGCGCGAGCTGCCCCCGGCTGGTTTCCTCCCAGCCGAACGCCTCGGCATAGCGGCGCGTGGCGGCGCGGTCCGGGGGATCGGCGAACAGCGCGCGCGCCGCCTCGGCGATGCCTTCGGCCGTGTTGGCCCGCAGGATCAGCCCCGCCTGTGGCGCGCGCACCACCTCGGGGTTGCCGGGAATGTCGCTGGCGATGACGGGCGTGCCGCAGGCCATCGATTCCAGCAGCACATTGGCCCAGCCCTCGCGCGAGGACGCCAGCACCGAGGCGTCGGCGGCACCGTAACAGGCCGGCAGCGCCGCGTGCGGCACCGGGCCGAGCAGGCGGACACGATCGGACAGGCCGGCGGCGTCGATCCGCGCCTGGAGCGCCGGCCGTTCCGGCCCCTCCCCCACGATCAGCAATTCCATCCCGGGCAGCAGGCGCATGGCGTCGATGGTCAGATGGTGGCGCTTGCGCGGGATCAGGCCGCCCACGGAGATCAGCGCCGGCCGCGTCAGCCCCAGCGCCGCCCGCGCCGCATCCCGGTCGGCGGGGGGGTGGAACATCGCGGTGTCGATGCCGTTGCGCAGCGTGACCGCCCGGGCCGGATCGGCGCCCAGCTCCACCACCCGCGCCCGCAGCGCCTCGCTCACCCCGATCACCCCGGCCGCCCGCCCCAGCGCCATGCGGATCAGCCGGCGCGGCACGGCGTAATCCGGCAACTGCGTCACGTCCGAGCCGCGCGCGGTGATCACCACAGGCAGCCCCAGCGCCGCCCCCAGCCACACCGCCGCCACCCCGTCCGGATAGACGTAATGCGCGTCGATGAGGTCGAATGTCTGTTCCGCCATCAGCCGCCGCGCGAGCGGCAGGCTCGCGCGGTACAGCAGCCACGGCGCCACCGACATGCCCACGCGGGGCAGCACCGGATAGCGCGGATGATGGATCGCCAGGCCGTGCCGCGTCTCCCGCCCGGACACGCGGGCATGGCGCGCCCAGTCGCCGAAGTACCGCGATGCGAACGGGAAATACGGCACCGGGGCCAGCACCGTGGCCACCGCCTCGCCGGTCGCGAGCAGATGGCGCAACCGGTTTTCCACGAAAATGCCGTGATTGGGCCGCTCCGCATTGGGAAACAGCGTCGAGAACGTCAGCAGCCGCGGCGGCGCCATGCATCACCCTTCCGAGCAAGCTTCCGGCCCGGGGCGGGAGCGGGCATACACCCCCGCGCCGGCGACACCGAAAGGCCCACCTGTTGCGCATCCTGTATAGCCACCGCATCCAATCGCGCGACGGGCAGAGCGTGCATGTCGAGGAACTGGTCGCCGCGTTTCGCGCCCTCGGCCACGACGTCACGCTGGCCGGCCCCGGCTTCTACGACCAATCCGGCTTCGGCGGCGAGAGCCGCGCGATCGCCCTGCTGCGCCGCCTGCTGCCCGGCCCGCTCGGGGAGATCGCCGAACTGGCCTACAACGTCTCCGCCTACCGCCGGCTGGCGCGGGCCTGCGACACGCTGCAACCCGATCTGATCTACGAGCGCTATAATCTCTACTATCTCGCCGGCGCGTGGCTCGCGCGGCGGCGGAACATCCCGTTCTTCCTGGAAGTGAACGCCCCGCTCGCGGAGGAGCGCGCGAAGTATGGCGGGCTTGCGCTGCCGCGCCTGGCACGCGCCTGCGAAGCCTGGGTCTGGCGCGGCGCCGACCTCGTGCTCGCGGTGACGCAGGTGCTGCGCGCCCGCGTGCTCGCCGCCGGGGCCGAGGCGGCACGGGTGCGCGTGGTGCCCAACGGCGTGGTGCTGGACCGCTTCACCGTGCCGCCCGAGGCCGGGCGCGACACCCCCGTGCTGGGCTTCGTCGGCTTCGTGCGCGACTGGCACGGGCTCGATGCCGTCATCCGCGGCATGGCCGACCACAAGCACGCCAAGGTTGCCTTCACCGTGATAGGCGAAGGCCCGGCCCGGCCGGGGCTGGAGGCCCTCGCCGCCTCGCTCGGCGTGGCGGA
>JAKBCB010000021.1 GCA_021808185.1 Pseudomonadota bacterium | reverse complement strand
GCGATCCGCCAAGTGGTTCACCACGGCAAGATCATGGCTGATGAACAGATAGGCCAGATTCCGCGCCCGTTGCAGCGAGCGCAGCAGATTGAGGATCTGGCTCTGGATCGACACGTCCAGCGCCGAGACCGGCTCGTCCGCCACGATCAGGGCCGGGTCCGGCGCCAGTGCGCGCGCGATGGCGATGCGCTGCCGCTGGCCACCGGAGAATTCGTGCGGGTACCGGTTCAGCGCATCGCGCGGCAGCCCCACCTGCTCCACCAGATCGGCCGCGCGCGCGGCCCGCGTGGCGCGATCGCCGATGCGTTGGATCAGCAGCGGCTCGGCGACGATGCGGGAGACCGGCATGCGTGGATCGAGCGCGCCGAACGGGTCCTGAAAAATGATCTGGATTTCTTTCCGCGCCGCCCGCGTGGTCGCCTTGTCGAGCGCGCGGCCCCTGAACCGCATCGCCCCGCTCGTCGGAACCTGCAACCCGGCGACGACATTGCCAAGCGTGCTTTTGCCGCTGCCGCTTTCTCCAACAAGGGCCAGCGTCTCTCCCGGCGCAACTTCCAGGCTGACGTCGGCAACGGCCGTGAGCACGCGGCGCCCAACAGGAAAGTTGACGCCGACCGCGTCCAGTGCAACCAGCGACGTCACTGCCGCACCTTGAAGCACGCAGCCCAATGGCCCGGCGAGACTTCCTCCAGCGCCGGCTCCCCGCCCCGGCACGACGCATCGGCGCGTGCGCAGCGGTCGGCAAAGCGGCAGCCGACGACAGCGCTCTCCAGGTCCGGCACGCCGCCCGGAATCACCGGCAAGACCTCGGTGCGATGCGCCGGGTCCGGCAGCGTTGCGATAAGGCCCTGTGTGTATGGGTGCAGCGGCGTCGCGAACAGGGCATCCGCCGACGCCCGCTCCACCACCCGGCCTGCGTACATCACGATGATCTCGTGCGCGATCTCGCTGATCACCGCGAGGTTGTGGCTGATGAACTGGATCGCCATGCCGATCTCGTCCTGGAGCGCCTGCATCAGGTCGAGAATCTGCGCCTGGATGGTCACATCCAGCGCCGTCGTTGGTTCGTCGGCGATCAGCAGCGCCGGGCGGCACGCGAGGGCCATCGCGATCATGACGCGCTGGCGCATGCCGCCGGATAATTGGTGCGGATAGGCGCTGGCGCGTTCCCGTGGCGATGGGATGCCGACGGACGCCAGCGCGTCCACCGCGCGCGCCGCCGCATCGCGCCACGACAGGCTCTGGTGCAGCACCAGCACTTCGGCGATCTGCCGCCCCACCGGCATGACCGGATTGAGCGCCGTCATCGGCTCCTGGAACACCATGGCCATGCGGGCCCCGCGCACGCTGCGCCAGACCGCTGCTGGCTGGCCCAGCATGTCCCGCCCCTCCAGCCGCACCGCGCCGCCCACGCGGCCCGGCCGTGGCACCAGGCCCATCACGGCCAGCGCCGCCTGCGTCTTGCCGCAGCCACTTTCGCCCACCACGCCCAGGGTGCGCCCGGCACCGACGGAAAAATCAATGCCCGCCACCACGCGCCGCACGCCGCCACGCACGGGGAAATCAACGGTCAGGCCGTGTACGCCCAGTACCTCGGTCATTCGGCGCGCCAGTTTTCCGCCCACAGTGAACTGACGGCGTTGTGCCCGGTGGGCACCACACCCTTCAGCCACAGCGGCCAGACATGCGCCTCGGCGCCGAAGAACAGCGGCAGCACAGGCAATGTCTTCGCATAGATGCGCTGCATGTCGGCCCACAGGCCCCGACGCTTGTCCGGGTTTAGTTCCTTCTCCATCGCATCGATGTCCGCATCCATCGCGGCGTCGCGGAAGCCCGTATAGTTACCGCCACCCCAGTTGTTCGTCGCGGACGGGATCTGGCTGCTGCCGAGAATTTGCCGCGGCGTGCTCTCGATGCTCGTGCTCCAGGCAAACATCGCCAGCCCCTTGAACACCCGATGCTTCAGCGTCTCCCCGAACAGCGTGCGCGCCGGTTCGTTGCGAATTACCGTCTCGACGCCGATGCGGCGCCACTCGCTCTGCATCACCTGCTGCAGCAACTCGCGCGAGCGCACACCGGTGGTGGTCGCGAAGTCCAGCGACAGGCGCTCGCCGGCCGCGTTGCGGCGAATACCGTCGGAGCCGGGCGTCCAGCCCGCCTCATCGAGCAACGCGATCGCGCGGGCCGGATCGTACGGATAGATGGCCACATCGTCGGTGAACATTGGCTCCAGCGGGCTGACGAAGCTGTTCGCCACCGGAACGCGGCCGCCCATCAGTTTCTCGACCATGCTCCGTCGGTCGATCCCAAGCAGCAACGCGCGCCGCACACGAACATCCGCCAGGATCGGGTTGTCGAGTTGCAGGTCGATATGGGTGTAGCTCAGGTTCGGCTTGAACGCATAAGCGAAGCGGTCCGGCTCGCGCGTCTGCAATGCCAGCACCTGATCCAGCGTCAGTCCCACGCCCTCGCCCGGCAGCATATCGACATCGCCGCTGAGCAGGTTGGTCTGCAATGCGGCGGTGTTGCCGATAGTCTTGATGACGATACGCGCGAACGCGGGCGGCTTGCCGTGCCAATAAGGATTGCGCTCCAGCACCACGCGGCTGCCGGTGTCGTAGCCGGTGATGCGGTACGGACCGTTGTACAGCCCCGGATTGGTCGGGGCGCGGCTGTACACGCTGTCCCGCATGTATTGCCCCGGCACGGTCGCCGCCGCAAACACCGGCGCCTCCAGATGGGCCGGCAACAATTCGCCAAGCTGGTTGAACTGGTAGGTTACTTCGGTGAGATGCATGACTGCCGTTTGCGCGTCCAGCACATCCACACCGCTGACGATCGACCATGTATGCGTGTTGGCGAAGCCACTGGCCGGGTCGCGGCCGACGCGCGCGGTGAATGCCAGATCGGCCGCCCCCAGCGGCGCGCCGTCGCCCCATTGCAGCCCGGGCTTGAAGCGGAACGTCACCGCTATCCCCTGCCCACCGCCCGGCAACGCTTCCAGCTTCGCGTCACCGTTCGCGAGCGTCGGGATCTCGGCGCACAGCATGCACACCAGATGCCCATCCGCGTCGAATGCCGTCACCGGCCGGTCCGCGAAGCCGAGCACGTAGAACTTGATCAGATCCGGATCGATCGCCGGGTGCAGCGTCGCGGGAAACGACGACACGCCGATGGTCAAATCCGGGTGCGCGCCCGCCACCGCCGGCCCCGCCAGCAGCAACATGCCCCACAGAACGGCGACACGTATCACTCCGCGTGCCAGTTCTCGGCCCAGTAGGTGCTGAGGTCGCCCTGCCCGGTGGGCGCGTAACCGCGCAGCCAGACCGGCGTCACATGCGGCTCGGCGCGGTAGAACAGCGGCAGCACCGGAAGCTGCTCGGCGTACATGCGCTGCATGTCCGCCCAGAGCGCCTTCTGTTTGGCCTGATCGAGTTCGCTGTCGGCGGCTGCGATATCGGCATCCATCCTCGCATCCGAGAAGCCGGGATAATTCGCCCCACCCCAGTTGTTCGCCGCCGTTGGAATCTCGGATGTGCCCAGGGTGCGCAGCGGTGATTCCGTCACGTTGCTGACCCACGCATACATTTCCATGCCAGTGTACTCGCGCTTCTTCAGCGTCTCGCCGAACAGTGTGCGCGGTGGTTCGTTCTTGATTGTTACCTCGACGCAGGCGTTCTTCAAGTTGCTCTGGATCACCTGCTCCTGCAGCTCACGCAATCGGTTGCCGGCCGTGGTGCCAAGCTCGAAACTCAGCCGCGCGCCGGCGGCATTGACGCAGATGCCGTCCGCGCCGGGCGTCCAGCCCGCTTCCTTCAGCAACGCCTTCGCCCCCGGCAGGTCGTATTTCACCACGGGGATGCTGGCGTCGTAATACGGGCTCAACGGGTTGACCCAGGTCGTCGCCACCGGCTGCGTGCCGCGGAACAGCTTGTCCACCAGCGTCTGCCGATCGATGGCCATCAGCAGCGCGCGGCGCACGCGCACGTCCGCGACCAGCGGATTTTCATGCTTCAGGTCGATGTGCTCATAGGTCAGGCTCGGTTTGAATTCGTAGTGGAACGCATCGGGGTGCTGCTTCTGCAACGCCAGTACTTGATCGATGGTCAGCCCGATGCCCTCGCCCGCCACCATATCGACATCGCCGCTCAGCAGATTCGCCTGCAAGGCCGCCGTGCTTTCGATGTGCCGCAGCACGATGCGCTTGAAGCCCGGCTTCGTGCCCGCCCAATGCGGATTCGGCTCCAGCACGATCTGGGAGCCGCTGTCGTATCCGGCGATCATGTACGGCCCGTCATACAGCCCGGGCGTCAGCGGCGCGCGGTTGTACAGCGTGCCCTTGAGGTAGTCCCCCGCCCCGGTCGCACCGGCAACAACCGCGCTTTCGATATGCTCCGGCAGGATCTGGTCCCACTGGTTGTAGTCCGACCGCACCCGGTCCAGGTGCAGCACGGCGGTATGGTCGTCCACCACATCGACACTGGTCGCGCGGCTCCACGGATTCGGGTTGGAGAAGCCGCTGCCGGGATCTTTTGCGACCTTCCAAGTGAAAGCGAGATCCTTCGCCGTCACCTTCACACCGTCGCCCCAGGCCAGATCCGGCTTCAGCTTGATCGTGACCGCCATGCCCTTCTTGCCGTCCGGCCGATCCTCGATCCGCGCCAGCCCGTTCTCCAGCGTCGGCAACTCGGTACACAACAGGCAAGAATTCTTCCAGTCCGGCCCGAACGCGGTGATCTGGCGGATCACGAACCCCATCGCGTACGAGCGCACGACCTCGGCGTCGATGTCCGGTTGCAGGCTGGAGGGAAATTGCGCGATGCCGATGGTCAGCGTGTCGTGCGCGGCCTCGGCCGGCCCGCCACCGGCCGCGAGCCAGGCCGCGGCCAGCAGGGCCAGGATCGTCCGTTGGTTTCGCATGGCGTCGTAATCCCCCGCATTCGCGGCGATCAAACGGGAGACGCCGCCCCCACGTCAACAGCCGAGCGGTGGCGCCCGCGCTACAGCGCCACGGTCAGCCCCACGGGTACCGCGACGAACTCCTCGTCCTCCTTGCTGCCGTCGAGAAAGGTGAGGACGGCGAAGCTTGCCCCCTCCGACACCGCGGTAAGCGGATGGTGCCACGTATCCGGCCGGTACGTGATCGCCTGCGTCCCGTCCGCCAGGAAGGCCGCGGCGCGGGCCATGTCCGGCCCGCCGCCCGGGGCGTGCGGCGCCACCAGGATCAGCCAGCGCGCCTCTCCCATCGGCACAAAACTTTGTGACGAACAGGCGTGCCGTTCCATGGTCGTGACCGCCAGCGGCAACGTCGCCGCCCGCGCCCGCGACCACACCAGGCGCGGCGGCACCGCTGGGCGAGCGTTTTCCGGCGGGCCGACGATCACGCGCTGGCCTGCGGCCGGCAACGTGGCAACAGTGCCGAACGGGGCGAAAGCCGCCTCGGTCAGCGGCACGGGATGCAGGATGCGGGTCATGCGACCGGAGGATGCGTCGCGAGCCAATGCCGCGCAAGCTCCACCCGCCGGCAAATCCATACATCGCCGCAGCTTTTCGCGTAGTCCAGAAACCGCGCCAGCCCCGCCGCGCGCGCCGGGTGTCCGAGCAGGCGCGCGTGCATCCCCACCGACATCATTTTCGGGGCACGCTCGCCCTCGGCACGCAGCATGTCCAGCGCATCGCGCAACAACGACTCGAACTCCGACGCCGTGCCGATATTGCCGCGATGGAATTTCACGTCGTTGTTGGCGAGCGTATACGGCACCACCAGACGGGGCGCGCCGGCGACCATGACGTAGTATGGCAACTCGTCGTTGTAGGCGTCGCTGTCGTAAAGAAAACCACCGTGCTCGACGACGAGTCTGCGGGTGTTCACGCTCGGCCCGTAGCGGCAGTACCAGCCATCGGGCGCGGCACCCATCGTTCTGCGCAGGCTTTCCACGGCGCGCGCGATGTGGTCGCGTTCCTCATCCTCCGTCAGCTTCCAGTGCTCCACCCAGCGCCAGCCGTGACAGCAAACATCGTGCCCGGCGTCACACAACGCCGTGGCGAGGTCGGGCATGCGTTCGAGGACCATCGCGCAGGCGAAAGCCGTCAACGGCAAGCCGCGTGCCGCGAACAGATCGAGGATGCGCCACACACCGACGCGGCTGCCGTACTCGAACATCGATTCCGCCGCGAGGTCGCGGCTGCCGCGTGGGAACGGCGAATCCGACATTTCGGTGAGCGATGCTTCGGAAAATCCGTCGCCATGTTCGACGGCGTATTCCGAGCCTTCCTCGACATTGAGCACAAAATTCAGTGCAACGCGGGCGCCGCCCGGCCATTTCGGGTCGGGTGGGCGCCGACCATAGCCGATCAGATCGCGTGTGCCGTGTTGCGGATACATGCCAACCTCCCGATCAGAACTGCTGTTCCTCGCGCCCGCGCACGAGTTGCGACAGCGTCACCGCCAGCACCAATGCGCCGCCATAGAACATGTCCTGCACGAACGACGATACGCCGAGGAACACCAAACCGGTGATGCCGACCACCAGGAAGTACACCGCCAGCGCCGCCCCCCAAGGGTTGAACCGTCCCGGCCGGATGCTGGTGGAACCAAGGAACGCGGCGGCGAAGGCCGGCAGCAGGTACGACGCGCCGGAGACCGGATCGGCCGCCCCTTGCGTCCCTGCATATAGAATTCCGCCGACCGCCCCGAACAAGCTGGAAGCGATCAGGCAGCCGCGCCGCACCCGCACGGTGTCGATTCCGGACAGCCGCGCCACCTCCCGCCCGCGCCCGACGAACAACATGCGCCGGCCGACGGCCGTGTACTCGAACACGTACCACACCGCCACGCACAGCAGCAGGGCGTAGTAGAATTCAAGCGGAATGCCGAACAGCCGCCAGACAATGACGACGTTCATCAAGCCGTCGGCGATGCCGCTGATGGTCATGGAATCGCTGACCCACAACGTCAGCCCGTGCAGGAAAGTGCCGGTGCCCAGCGTCACGATCAGCGAGTTGATGCGGAAGTAGGTGATAAAGAACGCATTCACCACTCCGACCACGAACCCCATCAGCAGCGCGGCCGCGACCGCGATCCAGATCGAATACCCCATCTGCCCGTTGATGACGGCGATCAACATCGCCGACAGCGTCAGCACGAAGGCGATAGACACGTCGAAATCATTGGCCGTCAGCGGGATGATCAGGCCGAGCGTTACCACCACCAGCACCGCCTGCGAGCCGAGAATGGTGGACAGGTTCGACCAGGTAAAGAACGTCTCCGGTTTGAGGATGCTGAACACGACCACCATCGCCAGCAGCGCCGCGATCAGCGCGAAGCGTTCCGCCAGATCGACAAAGCCGCGCGAGCGGACGGCGGATTGCACCTCGGCGTTCATGCGGCAACTCCGTAGCATCGCGCGACAATCTCGTGCTTGCTCAGCGCCGGCGGGACGATTTCCGCGGCGATGCGTCCACGTGCCAGCACAAGAACACGGTCGCAGATTTCCGCCAACTGGTCGGCGTCGGAACTCGCGCACACCACGCAGGCGCCGGCTTGCGCCGCCTCACGGATGGCGCGGAACACGTTCTGCCGCGCGCCCACATCGACCCCCTGCGTCGGCTCGTCGAGCAGCACCAGCACCGGGCGCAGTTGCAGCCATTTGGCCAGAATGACTTTCTGCTGGTTGCCGCCGCTCAGCGCCGAGAGGTTCAGCGCCGGCCGGTTGGGTGTCACGCCGAACGCGGTGCCGAGATCCTCCGCCGCGCGCAGCATCCCGCCCCGCCGCAACAGCCATGGCCGAAACCGGCTGGCCAGCGCCGGCAGCGTCACGTTATCGACGATCGGCAGCGCGCCGACGCCGCCCGCGACCGGCCGATCGCCAGGAATGAGCACGAGGCCGGCGCGCAACGCCGCCGCCGGGGTGAGCGCGGACAGTTCATGCCGGCCCATTGGAAGTTCGAGCGTGCCCGAAATCGCCGGCGACGCCCCATACAGCAGATACGGCACCTGTTCGTAACCGGACCCGAGCAGGCCGGTGATGCCGACCACCTCGCCTGCCTGCAATTCGATGGTCAGGTTCTCGACCTGTCCACCGGTCACTCCGCGCGCCGCCACCACCGCCGGCTGTTTCTCGCGCGCGGTCCGCGGTGCCACGGCCTCGATGGAGCGGCCGACGATCATGCGCACGAACCGGTCCCGGCTCGCTCCCGCTGTCTCCAGCGTGCCGGCCACGTGCCCATCCCGCAGGACGGTCGCACGGTCGGTGATTTCCATGACCTCGTCGATGTCGTGGGAGACGAACACGACCGAGGCCCCGTCGGCCACCACGCGCCGCACCAGCGCGAACAGCCGCTCGACATCTCGGCGCGGCAGAAACGGCGTCGGCTCGTCCAGCACCAGCACGCCGCGCGCGGGGCCGATCTCCTCCACCGCGCGCACGATGGCGACCAGCGCGCGTTCGACCGACGACAAACGCGAGAGCGCCACCCCCGGGTCGATGTCCAGCCCGTAGCGGCCCAGCGTGGCGCGCGCCGCCGCGCGCTCGGCCGTCCAGTCGATCCGCCACTCCCGCGACAGGGCAAGCCGGGTCAGCAGCAGGTTTTCCAGCACCGTCAGCGGCGGCACAAGCGCCAGATTCTGATGCACGAAACTCAGGCCCAGCCGGCGGAACCCGCCCGGCGGCACCGGCAGCGGCGCAGCCTGACCGTAGATGCGCAACTCGGCACCAGGGTCTGGCTCATGAAACCCTGCCAACACCTTGATCAGCGTCGATTTGCCGGAGCCGTTCTGCCCGAGCAGGCCATGCACCTCCCCGGGCCGGACGGAAAAATCCACCTCCCGCAACACGCGCTGTCCGCCGAAGGTTTTCGACAGGCGCCGCAGTTGCAGCGCCAATTCGGGGGCAACGTCGCCGCGGGAGGCGCCGCTCATTTGAGCATCCAGGTCTTCGCGTAGCCGTCGATATAGGCATCGCCATAGCCCTGGCTCAGCGCGGGCGGGTGGCCCGCGTCGTCCGCGTTGGATTTATCGAAGATATAGAACGGGATCTTCGGGTCCGCCGCCTGCGGCAGACCGCACAGGATGCGCATTTCCGCGTCGATGATGGCGTGGCCGATCCAGTCGAGATTCTCGCCGACATCCATCTCCACCTTGCCCTCCTGGATCAAGCCCAGCACGAAGGGCGTGCCGTTGAAGGCGTCGATCTTCACCCGATCGGCCGACTTGGTCAGCGTGATCGCCGGCGGCACGAACTGCGACATGCTGTCGTAGATGATGATGATGTAGTTGATCGTCGGATCGGCGAGCAGCGCGGACTGCACGTTCGGCGTGATGCGCGTCGCCCAATCGACGACGGGGAAGTTCATCACGCGGGTCTTGCAGTGGTCGCAGTGCTTCATCTCGCTTTCGATGCCAGCCATCATGCTGTCTGTCGAAAGCGGCCCCGTCGCGATCAGCACGAGCGCGTTGAGGTTGCCCTTGGTCTGCACCACCGCCCAGTCCAGCAGCAGCCCGCCGGCGGTGAAGTAGTCGATCGGCACATCGGCGTCGGCGGTCTTGCGCACGGCGGCGGACTGCTCGACGCCGTTGTAGTGTGAGGGCACCACCGGGATGCCGGCCTCGCGCGCGGCCTTCACCTGCGGTACCAGCACGCGCGGATCGGTGCCGGCCAGCAGGTCGATCAGGCTCGCCTTCTGGTTCAGGGCGGCGTTCATGCCCTGCACCCATTGGCTGGTCTGCCCCTGATTTTCCCATGTGGTGAACTTGAAGCCCACTTTTGCGGCGGCGGCGGCCATGGCCTTTTCGATGTTCGCGGTGAACGGGTTCGCCGACGACACCGGAATGCTCAGGATGGACTTGCCCTCCATGCATTTCTTCGCATCGAACGCGGGACCGGGGGCGACGAACGAAGGCTTGGCGCGGAACGGTTCAAGGCGCTTCTCGAAGTAATCGAGGCCATCGGCGAGCGCGGGGGCCGCTGTCAGCGCCGTCAGAACGGCGGCCATGGCGGCGGCACGAAATGTCGGAAAGCGTGGCACTGGTGTCTCCCCTGGATGTTTTCCGCGGGCCCAGCCCGCGAGCGCGGTGCAACACCCTGCAACACTGGTGCCAGCGTGCGCGGGAACGCCACGAAAAAATGCGCGCTCGTCCGCGATCCCGCCGCCGTCCGGATATCGGTTACGCGGCCGCCTCGCCGCGTGCCCGCTCGAACAACACGTCGATCAGGTCCTCCAGCGAGCGTGCCTGCAATCCCCGCAAATCGGCGATGCGCACATCCAGCCGGCGTTCCAGCGCGCGCACCAGTTGCAGGGCAAGCAGCGAGTCCGCGCCGATGTCGCCGAGCGTGAGGCCGGTGTCGATGGCGCGCGCGCCGAAGCCCAGCACTTCGCGCACCACCGCCAGCACCAGCGCGGTGAAGCGGCGGCGCTGGTCCTCCGGCGTGGGCGCGTCACGCCAGTCGCCATCGCCCTCCCCGCCGCCCGCGGCGTCCGCTTCCTCACGCATCGCCGCCAGGATCGGCGCGAGACGGCGCGTCGGCCGCCAGAATCTCCACGCGGGCGCCGGCCGCGCGCATCGCCGTCAGCGTCGCCTGCCCGTCCTCGGGCACAATCCCGTTGCGCCCGACAAGAACGATGTGCCGCGCGCCGCGCTCCACCAGCCACAGGCCGCCGGCGCCGTCGCCGCCTCGGCGAAGCTCAGGCCGTCAGGAAGGCGCGCGACGAAGGGCGCATCGGCGACAAGTTGGCTGGCAAAGGCACCCGGCGCGAAGGCCAGCACGCGGTCGCCGGGGGCGAAGCCGGTCCGCCTCGTCGCAATAGGCGATGGCGAAGCTGATCGTGTGCGCATGCCGTTCCTTCTGCCGCACCGTGATGCGGTGCAGCAGGTCGGGCGGCGCAAGTACCGATACACGCCGGGCCCCCATCGGCAGCCAGCGCTACGCCCCGTCCGGCTGGCGATGCACGTCGTCGAGCGCGGCCAAGGTCGCCTGCAACCCGGCATCGAGCTGTGCCGGGTGCCAGCCGCCCGCGCCATCGCCCGCACCGCCGCGCACCACCGCATCGCTGCAGACAGGGCCTTGACGCACCCCCTTCAGCAACCGGAAGGCCGTGCCCAAGTCGAATGAGCACGCCGCGGAGAAGCGATAGAACGCCTCGACGTCGAGCGGACGTGTGGCGGCCTCGGCACCGGTCGGTGGTGCGACCGCCGCCCGGAAACAGCGCGCGGGTGTCCAGCCGCACGCCGGCCGCGAGGCAGCGCGCCAGCAGCGCGTGGGTGGCGACCGCCTCGATCCCGCCACGGAATTGTCCCGGGTCGCGGATGTTGCGCCACCAATAGTCGGCATCCAGCGCCTCGCCGGCCAGCACCGCGCCGGTGACGGTGGAGACATACGGCACACCACGAGGCCATCCAGCGCGTCGAGCAGCGGCGCGCGGATCGCGTCCATCACCGGGCTGTGGAATGCGTAATCGAGGCGCAGCAGGCGGAAGAACACGCCGTCCAGTTCCGCCTTGCGTTCCAACCCCGCCAGTTCCTCGGCGTCGCCCGCGATTGTGACGCTGGCCGGGCCATCGTCGGCGGCGACGACCACGCCGGCCGCATGGCCTTGCAGAAAGACGGCGGTGGTACCCTGCCAGCGGCTGCGCTCGTGGATCACCCGCACGGCGGACTCCAGGTCGAGCGTGCCGGCCACATGCGCGGCGGCGATCTCGCCGACTCTGTGGCCGATCACCGCGTCCGGCGTGAGGCCCAACGCCCGCCGATGCGCCACCAGCCCGAGTTGCAGCGCGAACAGCGGAGGCAGGGCGATTTCCGTGCGTGCGATGCGGCTCTCCGCCTCCTCGCGCGCCAGTTCATCCGCCAGACTGACGCCGGCACGTCGGGGGGGCGGCACGATAGCAGGCGGGCAGCCGTTCCTCGGGGATAGGCACGATGGCATCGCGCCCCTCGCGCAGCAGCGCCCACAGCCGCTCGGGCGTATCGGCACCGCCCGGAAAGCGGAACCATGGCCGGCGATGGCGAGCCGTGTCTGGGTCATGCGCGTCGCTCCGGCTTGGCGAACGGGGTGTCGTCGATGGGGATGCCGCTGGCGCGCAGTTCGGACGCGGCGGCCAGCACCGCCTGCCACGGGTCGAGATGCGAGGGTGCCAGCGAGACCGCCAGATGCGGGCTGGCAGCCTTGCGCAGCATGGCCCGCAGATCCTCGGTGCGGCAGGAACCCAGCAATTGGCCGATGACCCTGATGGTGCTGACGCTGCGCGAGCAAGAGGTGTTCTGATGCAGGTCGCGCGCGCGCCATCGCTCAGCGCCGCAGCAGCCGCTGTTCCGCCGGCCGCCGCACTTCCCAGCCGAGCCGTTCCAGCTCCGGCACATCGGTTTCATCCCGCGGCACGCCGAGGCAGAAATAACCGATGAAGCGCCATTCCGCCGGCACATCGAGTGCCGCTTGCACCGCCACCGGATCGAGGATCGACACCCAGCCGAGCCCAAGGCCATGCACGCGGGCGGCGAGCCACAGCGTATGCACCGCCATCACGGCGGAATAGGCCGTGGTCTCCGGCATGGTGCGCCGGCCGAGGCCATGCCCCTGCTCCGGATCGGTTTCGCAGAACACCGCGAAGTGGCAGGGCGCCTCGTCCAGCCCCGCGAGCTTCAGGCGCGCGTAACGCGCCGCGCGGTCACCCTCGAACGCTTCGAGGCTGGCGGCGTTGCTGGCGAGAAAATTTGCCCGCACGGCGGCGCGGCGGGCGGGGTCGTCCACGGTGACGAAGCGCCAGGGCTGGCTCAGTCCCACCGAGGGGGCAAGGTTCGCCGCTTCCAGCAGATCGTGGAACAGCGCCGCCGGCACCGGGTCCGGGCGGAAACTGCGGACATCGCGGCGCCAGCGGAACAGGTCCAGCATGCGCGCCCGGAACGGCGCATCGAAGGTGGGGGGGCTTGTCATGCGGGCGCTTCTACACCACGCGCGGCCGGCGCGGAGGGGGGCATCCGGCGGGAAAACGCCCCAGCCAGCGCCGCCACGATCCGCCAGTAGCCGACGCGGGTGCCGTAATCGAAATGGGTGTCGCGGCATGGGGCAGGCGCATCGCGCACCACGGCAATGGCGGCGAGCGAGAGCGAGAACCAGACCAGCAGTGTAACGACCAGCGGCGCCGTCGCTTCCGGGCGCTCGTCACATTCGCGTGAGACAGTCGCCTGCAACGCCCGCGCGGAGGAACGTGCCGCCCCGCCCCTCCCCCGCCACGCCGCCGCCGAGTGAGGACAGCGCGACGGACGGCGGCTTGCCAAGGGACGACGCGCGTGAGCCTAATTGCGGCAACGAGGTGAGCACTGGGGAGTATAACCGTTGACCCGCAAGATGCTGCTGCTGGCCGCGTTCGCGGCACTGCCCATGGTTGCCGCCCGGGCGGCAACCCCGCCCGATACCATCGTCATCGTCAAGCAGATCGACGACATCATCACCCTCGATCCTGGCGAGGACTACGAACTCTCCGGCGTCGAGATCGCCACCAACATCTACGACCGGCTGCTGCGCTACGAGGCCGAGGATGTCTCCAAGCTCGTCGGCGGCGTGGCCGAAAGCTGGACGGTCAGCCCGGACGGCAAGGTGTTCACCTTCAAGCTGCGGCCGGGCCAGAAATTCCAGAACGGCGATCCGCTGACGGCCGAGGACTGTGCGTTCTCCCTCCAGCGCGTCGTGCTGATGGACAAGACGCCGGCGTTCCTGCTCGACCAGCTCGGCTGGACCAAGGACAACGTGAAGGATTTGGTCAAGGCGACGGCCCCGGACACGCTGCAATTCACCATCAAGGCCGACCTCGCGCCCTCGCTGGTGCTGAACCTGATGACCTCGATCGTCGCCTCGGTCGTCGATAAGAAAGTGGCGCTGGAGCATGAGGACAAGGGCGATCTCGGCAATGGCTGGCTGAAGTCGCATTCGGCCGCGTCCGGTGCCTACAAGCTGGTGGCCTGGAAGCCGAACGAGAGCGTGGTGCTGGAGGCCAACCCGAATTTCCGCATGGGGCCGCCGAAGAACCGCCGCGTGGTGGTCCGCCATGTGCCGGAGACCGCCTCGCAATTGCTGCTGGTCAAGCAGGGCGACGCCGACATCGCGCGCGATCTGTCGCCCGACCAGTTGGCGACGCTGTCCGGCGACAAGGATGTGAGCGTCGCGTCCTTCCCCGGGTCGGACACCTGGTATTTCGGCATGAACCTTGCCGACGAACGGCTGAAGAATCCGAAGGTGCGCGAGGCGCTGAAGTACCTCGTGGACTACGACGGCATGGTGAACAGCTTCCTCAAGGGGCGTATGTTCGTCCATGAGACGTTCCTGCCGAACGGCTTCCTCGGGGCGCTCGACTACAACCCGTACAAATTCGACGTGGCGAAGGCGAAGAAGCTGCTGGCCGAGGCGGGCTATCCGAACGGGTTCGACCTGCGCATGGACGCGCCGAACACGTCCCCCTTCACCGAGATCGCGCAGTCGGTGCAGCAGACCTTCGGCGAGGCCGGCATCAAGGTGAGCATCGTGCCCGAGGAGCTGAAGGCGGTGCTCGGTGTGTATCGCGCGCGCAAGCACCAGTTGCTGCTGGTCTCCTGGGGGCCGGACTATTTCGACCCGCACACCAACGCCGACGCGTTCGCGCGCAACACCGACAATTCCGACAAGCCCGCGACCAAGCCGCTGGCATGGCGCAATTCCTGGTACATCCCGGAGCTGAGCAAGGAAACCGCCGAGGCGGCGAAGGAGCTGGACACCGCCAAGCGGATCAAGATGTACGAAGACATCCAAAAGAAGGTCACGGATGAGGGGGCGTTCATCCTGATGTTCCAGACCGCGCAGCCCGTCGCCGCGCGCGCCAACGTCACCGGCTTCCGGGCGGGGCTGACGGAGGACATCACCTTCTACCGCCTGACCACGAAGCATTAGGCTTGGCAGGCCCGACCATCGGCGGCGGACGGATCCCCGGATGGGGCATCGTCCGCCGCGTGCTCCGTACGCTGGGGTCGGTGACGCTCACCTTTCTTGGGCTGACCGTCGTCACCTTCTTCATCGGCCGGGTGATCCCGATCGATCCGGTGCTGGCCATCGTCGGGCCGAAAGCCTCGAACGAGACCTATGACCGGGTGCGGGCGGAAATCGGCCTCGATCTGCCGCTGCCGGTGCAGTACTGGCGCTATCTGCTCAAGGTGCTGCACGGGGATTTCGGCACCTCGGTCATCACCTCGCAGCCGGTGCTGCGCGACATGCTCGATGTCTTCCCGGCCACGCTGGAACTGGCGGTGCTGGCGCTGCTGATCGGCGTGGTGCTCGGCGTGCCGCTGGGCGTGGTCGCGGCGACGCATCGCGGGCGGTGGCAGGACCATCTGATCCGGCTGCTGTCGCTGTTCGGCTATTCGACGCCGGTGTTCTGGCTGGGCCTGATCGGGCTGCTGCTGTTCTACGCCAAGCTCGGCTGGGTGGCCGGGCCGGGACGCATCGATGTCGGCTACGACGACATGGTGCCAACGGTGACGGGGCTGCTGACCGTCGATGCGCTGCTGGACGGCAACAGCGAGGTCTTCGTCAACGCGTTGCGGCATCTGGTGCTGCCGGCGTCCATTCTCGGCTACCTGTCGTTGGCGTATGTGGCACGGATGACGCGCAGTTTCATGCTCGGGCAGTTGCGGCAGGAATACGTGCTGGCGGCGCTGGCGAAGGGGCTGAGCCATGGGCGCGTGGTGTGGGTGCACGCGCTGGGCAATGTGTGGGTGCAGTTGATCACCGTGATCGCGCTGACCTTCGGCAGCCTGCTGGAAGGCGCGGTGCTGACCGAGACGGTGTTCTCATGGCCCGGGCTGGGGCTTTACATGAAGAACTCGCTGTTCAACGCCGACCTCAACGCCGTGCTCGGCGGCACCATGCTGGTGGGCGTGGTCTATATCGGGCTCAATCTGATCTCGGATCTGATCTATCCGCTGGTCGATCCGCGGGTGCGGGGGCAGCGGCGATGAGCGGGGTGGCGCTGCGCATCTGGCTGCTCCACCCGGCCCCGGCGAGCCGGCGGCAGGCGCGGCTCGGCCGCTGGTATCGCGCATGGCGCGGGCTTTCGCGCAACGGGCTGGCGATGGCCGGGCTGTTCATCGTCGTGGCGCTGGTACTGATGGCGATCTTCGCGCCGCTGATCGCGGATCGGGCCGCCGTCACCACCCAGTCCTTGGCCACGAGGCTGCAATTTCCCTCGGCGGAACACTGGTTCGGCACCGACGAACTCGGGCGCGACATTTTCGCCCGCGTGGTGTTCGGCGCGCGGATCACGCTCACCATCGTCGGCCTGGTATCCGCCATCGTGCTGCCGATCGGTCTCGGCATCGGGTTGCCGGCGGGATATTTCGGCGGCTGGCCGGACGCGGTGCTGATGCGACTGACCGATATTTTCCTGGCGTTCCCGCGCCTCGTGCTGGCGCTCGCGTTCGCGGCGGCGCTGGGGCCGGGGATCGAGAACGCGGTGATCGCGATTGCATTGACGGCGTGGCCGCCCTACGCCCGCCTTGCCCGCGCCGAGACGATGACGCGCCGGGATGCGGAGTTCGTGCAGGCGGCGGTGCTGCAAGGCGCCTCGCACGGCAGTATCCTGTTCAGCCAGATCGTGCCGCTCTGTCTGCCCTCCGTGGTCATCCGGCTGACGCTGGACATGGCCGGGATCATCGTGACGGCGGCGGGGCTTGGCTTCCTCGGGCTCGGGGCGCAGCCGCCGGCGCCGGAATGGGGCGCGATGGTCGCGACCGGGCGGCAGGTGTTGCTGACGCAGTGGTGGGTGGCGACCATTCCGGGGCTTGCCATCGTCATCACCTCGGTCGGCTTCAACCTGCTCGGCGACGGGTTGCGCGACGTGGCGGACGCGCGCTCGGCATGACGGAGGCGCCCCTGCTGCGCGTGCGCAACCTGCGCGTGACCTATCCCGGCGAACAGGGCGACGTGCACGCGGTGCGCGATGTGAGCTTTTCGCTCGGCCGCGAGCGGCTGGGCATTGTCGGTGAATCGGGCTCGGGGAAATCGACGACCGGGCGGGCGATCATGGGTCTGGTCCCGCCGCCGGGACGGATTTCGGCCGACGAGTTGCGGCTGGGCGAGACGGATTTGCGCGGGCTGAGCGAGCGTGGATTTCGCGAGATACGTGGCCGGCGCGTGGCGATGGTGTTGCAGGACCCGAAATACGCGCTCAACCCGGTGATGCGCGTGGGCCGGCAGATCGCCGAGACGCACCGGATGCATGTCGGCGGAGGTACCAGGGCCGCGCGGCTGGCGGCGCTGACCATGCTGGAGGCGGTGAACATCCGCGACCCGGAGCGTGTGTATCGCCTGTATCCGCACGAGGTGTCGGGCGGCATGGGGCAGCGGGTGATGATCGCGATGATGCTGATCGCGAAGCCCGAGGTGCTGATCGCTGACGAACCCACCTCGGCCCTGGATGCAACGGTGCAGACGCAGGTACTGGCGGTGCTCGACGATCTGGTGCGCGGGCGCGGCATGGGGCTCATTCTCATCAGCCACAACCTGCATCTGGTCTCGGCATTCTGTGACCGGGTGCTGGTGATGTACGCCGGGCGCGTGGTGGAGACGTGCGCGGCCGGGCGGCTGCACGAAGCGACGCATCCATACACGCGCGGCCTGCTCGCCGCGCTGCCGACGCTGGAACACCGGCGCGCGGTGCTGCCGCAGTTGCGGCGCGACCCGGCCTGGGCCGGCGAATGATCCGGCTGCGCGATGTCGCCGTGCGCTATGGCGGCTTTCTTGCCGCGCGCGACATCACCTTCGATGTC
>JAKBCB010000455.1 GCA_021808185.1 Pseudomonadota bacterium | reverse complement strand
CTCGCCCGCGATCAGCACGAACTCCCGCCCGCCCATGCACAGCGCGCCCGCCAGCGGCCGGCCCGCCGGATCGGCGTTGCAGCCCATGCCGCGCGCCTCGTCCAGCGCCTCGGGCGGGGTTTCGTCGGACAGGCCGACGATCCAGGTGCCGGTGGAAACCACCGTCAGGCCGCGCAGCCCGGCGGCCTGGTAGCGGTAGAAATTGGCGCTGCTGTCATGGATGCCGCAGATCACGCGCGTGGCCGGCGACAGGCCGGTGCGGGCCGCGATCGCGGGCGTCAGCGTGCCGAGCGTGGCCCAGGCGGGCGCCAGCGGCGGCAGCTTGCCCGCCCAGCCGCGCGCCGCCACGATGGGCGCGAAGCGCCGCGCCGGCACGTTCCACAGATGCGATTGCGCGCCGAGGATCGTGTATTCGGACGCGGCGACGCCCGACAGCCGCCACGCCCAGTATTGCGGCAGGCCGAGATAGGCGGTGGCGCGGGCGAATTCTTGCGGGAAACCGGTTTGCAGCCACAGCATCTGCCGCGCCAGGTGCGAGGCACCCATCATGATCGGGCTGCCGCGCTCGGCAAAGCCGCCGACCTGCGCGCGATACAGCGCGTTGACAGGCTCGGGCGGCGTGTCCTCGTAGTCGATCATCGGCATCGCCGGCCCCGCCGCATCCACCAGCACCCCGCCGGAGCCATGGCCGCACGGCACGATGGCGGCAATGGCATGGCGGCGGCCGAGGTCGCGCAGCGCGTCGATCACCCACGCCTCCAGCCCCGCCACGTCGTGATGCCGGTAGGGCGGCGCGGGGTGGACCACGTTCGGCGTGGACAGGGTTTCCAGAATGGTCCCGTCCGCGTCGGCGGCGCTCAGCTTGACGTTGGTCTTGCCCACGTCGAGGACGGCCACGCGGGTCATCGCGCGGCCTCGGCGAATTCGGGGCGCAGGGCGCGGTACAGGCGGCGGAAGGCGTCGATGCGGGGGCGGTAGGCGTCGGCCAGCGCCGGGTCGGGTGCGATGGTCTCGGTGATCGGCGGCTCGGCCAGGATCGCGGGCCAGTCGTCCGCGCCCAGCGCCAGCCGCGCGAGGCGGGCGGCGCCGAAGGCGGGGCCGCGCTCGGCGCCGGCATAGACGCGCAAGGGCACATCGAGCACGCTCGCGATCAGCCGCGTCCAGAAGCGCGAGCGGGCGCCGCCGCCGATGATGCCGGCGCTGTCCACCCGCACGCCCCCGGCCGCCAGCGCGTCGCGCCCGTCGGCGAGGCTGAACGCCACCCCCTCCAGCGCCGCCTGCACCACCTCCGCGCGCGAGGTGTCGCCGCTCAGGCCGAACACCACTCCGCGCGCGTACGGGTCGTCGTGCGGCGTGCGTTCGCCTTGCAGATAGGGCAGCACCAGCAGGCGCGAGGGCGCGCGGAACTGGTGCTCCACCTCGGCCAGCAGCGCGGGGATGTCCGCCGCGCCCAGCAGGTGCGCGATGGCCGACAGGACGGAGGCGCCGTTCAGCAGCGCGGCCATCTGGCACCAGCGGCCCGGGATGGCGTGGCAGAAGGCGTGCACCAGCCGTTCCGGCGCGGGGCGGTGGGCGTTCGCCGCGACGAAGATCTGTGCCGAGGTGGACAGGCCGACGAAGGCGCGCCCGTCCTCGACCGCGCCGATGCCGACGCCGCCGACCATGGTATCGCCGCCGCCGCCGGCCACGATCACGCCGGGGCGCAGGCCGAAGCGGGCGGCGATCTCCGGCCGCACGGTGCCGCTTGGCGCGCTGCCTTCGACCAGGCGCGGCAGCAGCGCCGGGTCCAGCCCCACGGCGGCGATGGCGCGCGCGCTCCAGGTGCGGCGGGCTTCGTCCAGCAGCCAGGTGCCGGCCGCGTCCGATGGATCGGTCGCGTGCTCGCCGGTCAGGTGCAGGCGGATCAGATCCTTGGGCAGCAGCAGGGCGCGGGTGCGGGCCAGCGTCTGCGGCTCGTGCCGCGCCAGCCACAGCAGCTTGGGCGCGGTGAAGCCGGACAGGGCGGGCACGCCCAGCTCGGCCGCCAGCTCCGGGCCGAGGCGCTTCAGCTCGTCCGCCTCGGCATGGGCGCGGCCGTCGTTCCACAGCATCGCCGGGCGGATCGGCCGGTCCGCCGCGTCCAGCAGCACCGTCGCGTGCATCTGCCCGGACAGGCCGATGGCCACGACCTCGGCCATCGCGGCCGGCGCCTCGGCCGCGATGCGGTCCAGCGCGCTGCCCACCGCCGCCCACCACGAGTGGCAATCCTGCTCGGACGCGAGGGGCGAGGGGCGGGAGGTGGCGAGCGGCGCCTCGGCCGCCGCGCGCACCGTCTGCCGCTCGTCCACGACGACGACCTTCGCGGCCGAGGTGCCGAGATCGATCCCGATGGTGCAGGTCACGCGATGGTGGGTCCGTTTCCGCCTGGGTGCTTCCCAGACCGACTCAAGCCACCAACCCGTGCTTGCGCGCAAGCCCGCGAATGAAGCTCACCCCCTGGTCCAGCACCTCGTAACGGTCGCGCGCCACCGGGCGCCAGACGCACAGCGCCGCCGCGATCTCCGGCGGCAGGGTGACGAAGCTCTCGATCACCAGATCGCCGGAGAAGCCGATGCGGGCCAGGGAGGCGAACGCGTCCTCCCAGTCGATCGTTCCGGTGCCGGGCACGCCGCGATCGGATTCGGAAATGTGGATGTACGGCGCGCGCTTGCCCGCGACCGCGAAGCCGTGGCCGATACCCTTTTCCTCGATGTTCATGTGGTAGGTGTCCAGATGCACCGCCGTGTTCGGCGCGCCGATCCGGCCGAGCAGCGCAAGTGTCTGCGCCGCCGTGTTCAGCAGATGGGTTTCGTAGCGGTTGCACGGCTCCAGCCCCAGCGTCATGCCGAGTTCCGCCGCCCGTCTGGCCACCGGTTGCAGCGCGGTGACGATGGACTCGTATTCCGCCTCGGTCGGCGGCTTGCCGGTCTTGTAGCCGAGCGCCGAGTAGGTCACGCCGCCGAGAAACGCGCAGCCCAGCGCATGCGCGGTTTCCAGCGCGCGCAGCACGAAATCCCGCGCCGCCGATGGCTCCTTCGTTGCCAGCGTGTCGTCCGGCAGGCACAGCGAGCCGGACGGCGCCACCTTGTGCGCGGCCAGCAGGTCGCGCGCGTGCGCCACGTCGATCAGATGCGGCGTGAGCAGCGGGATTTCGATCACCTCCAGCCCGTAGCGGGCACATTCCGGCACCGCCAGTTCCGCGGATTCCCGCGTCCAGGTCGCGGCCCAGAGGGAAAAATGCATGCCGATACGCGTGGCCATCGCTAACTCCTGGCTTGGGCGGCGCGGGCGCGCCAGACACTCTGGATCGCCATCACGCCGATGAGGACAAAGCCCCAGACGGCGAGTTTCAGATAATCGGAGAAGCCGAGCAGGTTCGATGCCGAGGCCAGCACCTGCAACACCGCC
>JAKBCB010000020.1 GCA_021808185.1 Pseudomonadota bacterium | reverse complement strand
GGCTATGACACCTTCGGCTACGTGTATTTCCAGTGCCTCGTGCTGACCGACGACGGGCGCCTCTCGCTGCTGACGCGCGCGCCGGACCGGTTGCAGGCGCGCTTCACCTCCATCGTCGATGACGTGCGCATCTGGGTGGACGGCGCGGATGCGGCGCCGGCGATGGAACTGCGCGCGATGCTCGCGGGCCTGGGCGTGGGCGGCGGCACGCTCGGCGTGGAATGGGAGGCTTATGGCCTGACCGCGCGCAACGGCCAGCGTCTCGCGGCGGCGCTGGATGGGTTTGCCGCCACGGCGGATGCGTCCGATCTGGTCTCCGCGCTGCGGCTGGTGAAAAGCCCGGCCGAGATCGCCTATGTGCGCCGCGCCGGCGAACTGGTGGACGCGGCGCTGGCGGCGGCCGAGGCGCGCGCGGCGCCGGGGGCGTTCGAGGGCGACATCCTGGCCGATATGCAGGCCGAGGTGTTCCGGGGCGGCGGCGACGATCCGGCGAACGAATACATCATCGGCTCCGGCGCCGGGGCGCAGATGTGCCGCTATTTCACCGGGCGGCGGCATCTGGACGCGGACGACCAGCTCACGCTGGAATTCGCGGCAGCCTATCGCCACTACCACGCCTGCCTGATGCGCACCTTCGTGATAGGCCACGCCGATCCTCGGCTGGTGGCAATGCACACGGCCTGCGCGGAATCCCTGCACGCGGCCGAGGCGGCGTTGCGGCCGGGGGCGCCGTTGCAGGACGTGTTCCTGGCGCACGCGCGGGTGCTGGACGCGCATGGGCTGCGCGAGGCGCGGCTGAACGCCTGCGGCTACTCGCTGGGGACGACCTACGCCCCGAACTGGATGGACTGGCCGATGCTCTATGCCGGGCAGGCGGTCGAGGCGAAGCCGGGAATGGTGTTCTTCATCCACATCATCGTCTTCGACGCCGCGAACGGGCTGGCGATGACGCTCGGCCGGACCTCGTTGGTGACAGAGAGCGGGTCCGAGACCATTTCCCGCGCCCCGATCGACCTCGTGCGTCGGTAGCGCGGTCCTACGACTGCGCCTCCGGCGAGACCACCATGCAGTTGGCGTGGTGCTGCGACAGCTTCTCGCAGGCCTGGATCGCGGCGTCACGCGACAGGCCGGTGAGGCGCGCGCGGTACAGCGTGCCCTTGGCGTGATGCACGGTGCCGATCATTGGTCGCGCGCTGGCAAGGACGATCTTCACCTGGCCCTTCGCCGCCTCGGCGGCCGCGCGGGCCTGGTTCTGGTCGCCGAAGGCGCCGACCTGGATCGCCCAGCTGCCGCTGGTGGCGCCCGTAGCATGCACCGGGATCGTATCAGCCATCGCCTTCGGGATGATCTGGAAGCCGTGGGCGGGCTTCGGGGCCGGGTCCGACACCGGCGGCGGCGGCACCACGCGCGGCGGGGACGGCAACTCGGCCACCTCGATCTCCCCGCGCTGCGGCTCGGTGCGGCCTGGGCGGGCGCGGACGAGCGCCACCGGCGCGCCGCCACGAGCGTGCGGATAGCGCGGGCCGGCGGGGATATCGATCGGGATCTGGTTCATGGCGTATTGCTGCGCCTGCGACTGATGCTCCGGATACACGCCGGCGATATACGGCCCGATGCGCGAGACGTAGTGCCGCGTCTCGTCCGGCAGCGGCCGGTTGTGCGTCAGGTAGTCGTCCAGGCGCTTGGGGCCGGCATTGTACGCCGCGAGAAAACCAGGCGCGCCATAAATGTCATACATTTCCCGAATATAGGCCGCGCCCGCCAGGATGTTGTCGTGCGGGTCGAACGGGTCATCACCGAGCGAATAGCGTTGCCGCAGGCCGTCATATGTGGCCGGCATCACCTGCA
The DNA here is from genome assembly GCA_021808185.1 of Pseudomonadota bacterium. Classification (GTDB taxonomy): domain Bacteria; phylum Pseudomonadota; class Alphaproteobacteria; order Acetobacterales; family Acetobacteraceae; genus CAJCJG01. Next base: position 15,990 of record JAKBCB010000020.1, on the reverse strand, counting down.
TCAGCCCCATGGCGCCGGCGCCGGAGGTGATGAGTTCGCCGTTCTCGTACAGATTGCCGCCGGATTCCTGGCGCATGACCTCGCGGATCCAGCGGTCCGGTACGTCGAAGCGGGCGGCGGCCTCGGTGATGTACGGGCCCCACGGGTCTTCCGGCGGGCCGGGCGGGGTGTAGTTCGCGCGCGCGTGCGCCGCGTATTGGGCGGCTTCCTGGGGCGCGCTGACCTGCGCCGTCTGCCGGTGCGCGCATCCGGCCATCGCCACCAGCGTCGCCAGACACGCGCCGAGCCGGAACAGGCGGGCGGCTTGGCCGGAAGATGGCGCGCTTGTCATTCGGGCACAGACCTCGGTTCGCGCCAGGGCAGCGCCCCAGCCACGCAACAAGACGGGTTGCCAGCCGTCGTTGAGCGGGATGCTCAGCAATGTCGCGTAAGCCACTAAGGCAAATCGCAGTTGTTTGCAATATGATCGCGCCATCGGCGCGACACCGTGGGCTGCCCCGGGACATCCGTGCATCCATGAAAACGCCGCAATGAGGATATCGCCCGATGCGGCGGCGCCCGGCGGCCTGCTATGCTCCCAGCGTATTGAACGACCGGGCGGCAGCCGCCCGGTCGCCGGGAGAGGACACCATGCGCCGTTTTGATCGCGCCGACCGCCCCGCCGCCGCCAGGGCCGCCCTTGTGGCCACCGTGTTGGCGACATTGCTCGGGGTCGCCGCCTGCGCGCCCCAGAACACCAACACCACCTATAGTGGCCAGGACATCGGCCGCACCGCGAGCGTGAGCTTCGGCACCATCGTCTCCATGCGTCCGGTCGCGGTGGAGGGCGGGGGCACCGGCCTCGGCGCCATCGGCGGTGCCGCGGCCGGCGGCGTCGCCGGCAGCTTCATCGGCAACAACGACGTGCGCGGCAACATCCTCGGCGCCATCGGCGGCGCCATCGTCGGCGGCGTGGTGGGCAGCGCGGTGGAGGGCGGGCTGAGCCAGGGCCAGGCCGTCGAGTTCATCATCCGCGACGACAGCGGCCAGACCATTTCGGTGGTGCAAACCAACGAGGAGCGTTTCCAGGTCGGCGAGCGCGTCATCATCACGCGGGGCGCCCGCACACGCCTCGCGCGCGGGGCGCCGCCGTCGCCCGGCGCATACCCGCCGCCCCCCGCCGCCTATCAGCCGCCGCCTGGAACCTATCAGCCGCCGGCGGCGGTCTACCAGCCCTCGCCAGGGACATGACGGCGCGGCGGGCGGCCACCCCCCGCGCGCGCGGCGGTTGCGGCGGCCTGCCTGATCCTGTATCGCCCGCGCTGCAATGAGTGCCGCTTTACAGACCGCCGCGCGCCAGCCGGCCGCCCGTGACCTGACGCAGCCGCCGCCAACCCCGTGGGGTGAGGCGTGGAGCGACCTGCGCGAGGCGACGTCGCTCTGGCGCCTGTGTTGGACGCTGGGCTGGCTCGATATCAAGCTGCGCTATCGCGGCTCGCTGCTCGGGCCGTTCTGGCTCACCCTGTCCACCGCGATCATGGTGGCCGCGATGGGCGGCATCTATGCCGGCCTGTTCCACATGAACCTGGCCGAGTACCTGCCCTTCCTGTCGCTGTCGCTGGTGCTGTGGGGATTCCTCGGCTCGCTGGTGAGCGATGCCTCGGTCGGCTACACGGCGGCCGAAGGCATGATCCGCTCCGTGCGCATGCCGTTCACGCTATATGCCGCCCGTATCGTGCTGCGCAATGTCTGGGTGCTGCTGCACAATCTGGTGGTCGTCGTGGTGGTGCTGGCGGTGTTCAAGTCGTGGCCCGGCTTCACCGGCCTGCTGGCGCTGCCCGGCTTCGCGCTCTGGCTCATCGACTCGCTGGCGCTGTCGGTGTTGCTTGGTGCCCTCTGTGCCCGCTTTCGCGACATTCCGCCGATCGTCGGCAGTCTTTTGCAGATGATGTTTTTTGTGACACCGGTGATCTGGAAGCCGGATCTGATCCACGCCGACATGCGCTGGCTGCTCCCGCTCAACCCGTTCTATTCCATCCTGGAGATGGTGCGCGCGCCGATGCTGGGGCAGGTGCCGGGGGCGAGCACCTACCTCTCGGCGGGGCTGTATTCCATCGCCCTGTGCGCGGCGACGTGGCTGCTGTTCTGCCGCGTGCGTGGCCGCATCGCGTTCTGGGTGTAGCCACATGTCCGCCGAGATCGACGTGCGGGGCGTCAGCCTCGATTTCCCCCTGTATCACGGCAATGCGCGCAGCCTGAAGCGCACCGTGTTCTCCAAGGTGTCCAGCCGCATCGCCAGCGATGTGCGGCACCGTGTCGTGGTGGAGGCCCTTCGCGACGTCAGCTTTTCCCTTTCCAGCGGCGACCGGCTGGGGCTGGTCGGCACCAACGGGGCGGGCAAGACCACGCTATTGCGCACCCTGGCCGGCATCTACGAGCCGTTGATCGGCAGCCTCCGCGTCAACGGCAGCCTCAACGCGCTGCTCGACCCGCAGCTTGGCATGAACCCCGACATGACCGGGCGGGAGAACATCATGCTGCGCGGCCTCTACAACGGTCTCGATCGCGCCGCGATCCGCCGGCTGGAGGAGGATGTCTGCGACTTCGCCGAACTGGACGACTTCATCGAGCTGCCGGTGCGTATCTATTCGTCCGGCATGGTGGTGCGGCTCGGCTTCGCCCTGGCCACGGCGATCCGCCCGCAGGTGCTGCTGATGGACGAGTGGTTCATGGCGGGCGATGCCACCTTCATGGAGAAGGCGCGGGCGCGGCTTGAGGACATGGTGCGCGGCGCCGAGATCCTGGTGCTGTCCTCGCACCAGGAGCATGTGATCCTGGAGTGGTGCACGCGGGTGATCTGGATGGACCAGGGCCGCGTCCGCGCCGATGGCCCGGCCGCCGAGATCATGGATGTCTATCTCGGCCGGGCGGCGGCCTGAGGGTCCTCCGGTCGGCCGGGGCCGGCGGCGCCGCGTGGGGCGGCACCGCCCCCTGCTCAGACCTTCTCGACCTGGCTGTATTCCAGTTCCACCGGTGTCGAGCGGCCGAAGATCGAGACGCTGACCTTCAGGCGGCCCTTTTCCTCGTCCACTTCCTCGACCGTGCCGTTGAAGCTGGTGAACGGCCCGTCGGCCACGCGCACCTGCTCGCCGATCTCGAACATCACCGCCGGGCGCGGACGTTCGACGCCCTCGGCCGTTTGTTTCATGATCCGATCGGCTTCGGCGTCCGAGATCGGGGTCGGGCGGATCTTGGTGCCGAGGAAGCCGGTGACTTTGGGCGTGTCCTTGACCAGATGCCAGGCATCGTCGGTCAGTTCCATTTTCACCAGCACGTAGCCGGGGAAGAATTTCCGCTCCGCGTTCACCTTCTGGCCACGCCGCAGCTCCACCACATCCTCGGAGGGGACGAGCACCTCGTCGAACTGGTCGGCGAGGCCTTTCTGCGCGGCCTGCTCCTTGATCTGCTGCGCGATTTTTTTCTCGAAGCCCGAATAGACGTGAACGACATACCAGCGCTTGGCCATGATTCTCTCCGTCAACCGCCGGTGCCGAACAACGCGCGCACGCCGATCCCGATGATCTGATCGGCGACGAAGAACAGAATGGTGGCAATCGCCGCCATTGCGAGCACGAGGCCGGTCGTCACCAGCGTCTCCTTGCGCGAGGGCCAGGTGACCTTGGCCACCTCGCTGCGTACCTCGCGGACGAATTTCGCCGGTTCAAACGCCACGCCGCTCATGCTCCTCAAACGCCCTTCGCTCGGACAGGTCGGTCAGACTGGGAATGCCACGCCGGGATGTCATCCCCGGGCCGGCTCGGGTGGCAGGGGTGGAGGGTCTCGAACCCCCAACCTCCGGTTTTGGAGACCGGCGCTCTAGCCAATTGAGCTACACCCCTACCGGCGCCGCCCCCCGCGTCGGCGGTGAGGCGGGTCCGAGGCGGCGTAGAAAGAATGCATGGGCCGGAAAGTCAAGGGCAGCTTGCGCTTGGCTCCCGTCCTGAATGGCGTATCGGCCGGCTCTTTGCTAGATAACCGCCGCCGTCTGCCACGCGACCGCTTGGCGGACGGCGCCGCGATCGGGAGCGACCTTGCAAGCCACCGCCGTTATCGGGCCGCCTGCCGCCGGGGCCGACACGCGAAGCGCCGGGCGATTGCGCGAATGCCCGGATTGCGGGCTGTTCCAGCGTCTGCCGCCGTTGCCACGCGGCTCGGTGGCCCGCTGCCCGCGCTGTGCCGCCGTGCTGCGCCGCCGCCGCGTCGATCCGGTGGGCCGCTCGCTTGCCCTCGTCGTCACCGGCTTGCTGCTGTTCGCCCTGGCGCTCAGCCTGCCGTTCATGGATGTCGAGGTCGGCGGGCTGGTGCGCGCCACCTCGCTGCTGACCGGGCCTGCCGAGCTGGAGCAGCAAGGCGCCTGGGAACTGGCGCTGGCCGTGCTTGTGACCACGCTCGGCGCCCCGCTCGGGCGCTTGCTGCTGCTGACCTACGTGCTGCTCGGCCTGCATCTGCCGCGCCCGCCGCGCCACCTGTATGCCGTGTTCCGCTGGGTCGAATGGCTCAGCCCGTGGTCGATGGTCGAGGTGTTCCTGCTTGGCGTGTTCGTGGCCTACACGCGGCTGATCGAGCTGGCGCATGTCGAGGTCGGTGGCGCCGTCGTGGCGCTCGGCGCGCTGATGCTGGCGTCGGCGGCGGCGGACGGGGCGCTCGATCACGAGGCGGTGTGGGAGGGGCTGGAGCACAGCGGCGTGGTGGCGGGCGCGGCGCGGGGGGCGGCACGCGGGCCGCGCTTCGGCTGCGACAGTTGCGGCCTGGTCAGCCACGCGACCGGCAGCTGTCCGCGCTGCGGCGCCAATGTGCGGCCGCGCAAGCGCGACAGCCTCGGCCGCACCTGGGCGCTGCTGGCGGCGGCGGCGGTGCTGTACATTCCGGCCAACACCATGCCGGTCCTGACGCTGATCCATTTCGGCCGAGGCTCGCCCAGCACCATCCTCGGCGGCGTCGCCGAATTGGCGGCGGATGGCATGTGGCCGCTGGCGCTGCTTGTGCTGTTCGCCTCGGTGGTCGTGCCGATGCTCAAGCTCGCCAGCCTCGTGCTGCTGCTGATTACCACGCAGCGCGGCTCGCGCTGGCGGCTGCGCGACCGCACGCTGCTGTATCGCATCGTCGATTCGGTCGGCCGCTGGTCCATGATCGACGTGTTCATGGTCTCGATCCTGACGGCGCTGGTGCGCATGGGCACGATCGCGTCCATCTCGCCCGGCACCGGGGCCATCGCGTTCTGCGCGGTGGTCGTGCTGACCATGCTGGCCGCGCATAGTTTCGACCCGCGCCTGATGTGGGACGCAGCCGCTCGGACCCGGCCATGAGCGAGGCCGCCACGCCGGAGGCGCCGGTTCCCGACGCGCATGTGCAGACCCGCCGGCCGTTCCATTTCGTCTGGCTGATCCCGCTGGTGGCCGCCCTCATTGCCGGGTTCCTGGCGTGGCGCACGCTGTCCGAACGCGGGCCGACCATCGTGCTGACGTTTCGTACCGCCGATGGGCTGGTCGCCGGCCAGACCAGGATCCGCCACAAGGCGGTGGACCTGGGCACGGTGCGCCGCATCACGCTGTCCGATGACGGCGGCGTGAGGGTGGAGGCGGACATGCGGCGGGAGGCGGACCGCTTCCTGACCGGCACCGCCAGCTTCTGGGTGGTGCGCCCGCGGCTGACGGCGGGCAACATCAGCGGGCTCGATACGCTGCTTTCCGGCGGCTACATCGAACTGGACCCGGGGGCCGGGCGCGGCTTGCCCAAAACCCAATTCGTGGGCCTGGAGGAGCCGCCGGCGGTGCGCTCGGACGTGCCGGGCACGTCGTTCGTGCTCAAGGCCGAGCGCATCGGCTCGCTCTCCAGCGGCTCGCCCGTATTTTACCACGACATCGCCGCCGGCGAGGTGCTGGGCTACGACGCCAACCCCACCGAACCGGAAAAGGGCATCGAGGTGCATGTGTTCATCCGCGCGCCCTACGACGGCATCGTGCATGCGGGGTCGCGGTTCTGGAACGCCTCGGGGCTCGATGTCGAACTCGGCGCGCAGGGGGTGCAGGTGCGCGTGGCGAGCCTGCAAGCGCTGCTGTCGGGCGGTATCGCCTTCGACACGCCGCATATCGCACCTGGCGAGAAGCCGGCCGCGGCCGGCGCCAGCTTTCCGCTCTATCGCGACGAAGCCGCCGCCGCCGCCGCCGGCTACCGCGAGCGCACCCCGTACGTCGCCTATTTCCGCGGCTCGGTGCGCGGCCTCGCGGTGGGGGCGCCGGTGGAGTTGTTCGGCATCCAGATCGGCTCCGTCACTGCCGTCAACCTGGAATTCGATCCCAAGGGCCTGCAATCGCGCGTCGCCGTCCGCTTCGAGATCCAGCCGGAGCGCATCCTGCGGCCCGACCAGTTGCGCGAGAACGATCTCGTCGAGGTGTCGCGGCGGATGGTGGCGCATGGCCTGCGCGCGCAGTTGCGCTCGGCCAGCCTGCTGACCGGGCAGCTTCTGGTGGCGCTGGACTATTTCCAGGACGTGCCGCCGGCGAGCGTGGAGATGCAGGACGGCGTGGTGGTGCTGCCGGTGGTGCCGGGCGGGCTCGACAGCATCACCACCGACGTCTCGCAGATCCTGCGCAAGATCGACCAGTTGCCGCTGGATGCGATCGCCCGCAACCTGAACGAGACGCTGGCCGGCGCGCGCGATCTGACGGCGGGGCCGGAGGCACGACAGAGCTTCCATGCGCTGACCGAGACGCTGGCCTCGGTGCGGGATCTGGTGGGCAAGGCCGATGCCGGCGCGGGGCCTGCGTTTAAAAGGCTGCCCGACATCGCGCAGGGCTTGCAGGCGGTGGTGGACCGGGCGGGCAAGCTGGTCGGCTCGGCGGAACTCGGCTACGGCGAGAACTCGCAGTTCCGCCGCGACCTGCAACGGCTGCTGGACCAGGTCAGCGACACCGCGCGCTCGGTGCGGCTGCTGGCCGACTATCTGGATGCGCACCCGGAGGCGCTGCTGCGCGGCCGCCCCGGCGGACGGCTGGGGGATCGCTGATGCGTGCCGCTGTTCTCGTTGTTCTGGCGTTGCTGGCCGGCTGCGCCTCGCCCAACCCGGAGCTTTACACGCTCGCGGCGCTGCCCGGCCCGGCCTCGCCGCTGGCGCTGCACGGGGTCGAACTGCGCCGGATCGGGCTTGCCGGCTATCTCGACCGGCCGGACATCGTGCGCTCCTCGGCCGGGTTCCGCCTGAAGCTCGCGGACAACCAGCGCTGGGGCGAGCCGCTGGGCGGGATGCTGGACCGGGTGTTCACGGAAGACCTGGTCGAGCGGCTGCCACGCACCGCCGTGTTCGCCGAATCGGGCGCGATCTCCACGGCACCCGACATCGTGCTGGAGGTGGACGTGCAGCGCTTCGACGCCGAGGCCGATGGCACGCTCGTGCTGGTGGCACAGGTGGCGATCCGCCCCGCCGATGCTCGCCACGCGGCCGAGGCCCGCACGCTGCGCCTGACCGCGACCCCCGCCACCGCCAGCACTCACGATCAGGTCGCGGCGATGAGCCGGGCGCTGGCCGACCTCGCCGACCGGGTGGTGGCGATGCTGGCCGCCTTCCCATAGGAGCCGCCATGTCCGCTTGCCCCGCCGAATTTGTCGCCTTCGCCAATACGCTGGGCGACATCGCGTGCGACCTGCTGCGCGGCTACGCGCGCGGGCCGCTCAGCGTGGAGACCAAGGGTGACGGTTCGCCGGTGACGCAGGTGGACCGCGCGGTGGAGACCGCGCTGCGGCAGGCGATCGGCCGCGCGCATCCGTCTCACGGTATCATCGGCGAGGAATTCGGCGCGGATCGGCCGGGCGCCGAATTCGTGTGGATTCTCGACCCGCTCGACGGCACCCGCGAGTTCATCCAGGGCTTGCCGCTGTTCGGCCCCCTGATCGCGCTGGCGCGCGCGGGGGAGATCGTGCTCGGGCTGGCCGAGCAGCCGCTGGCGCGGGACCGGTTCCTGGGCGCGGACGGGTATGGCGCGACCTGGAACGGCACCCCGATCTCGGTGCGGCCCTGCGCCGCGCTGGCCGATGCCATGCTCAGCACCACCGGCTACGACAGTTTCGCGGCGCATCGCTACGAGGTGCTGCGCGGCTTGCGCGGCCGGGCGCGCGGGGTGGTGAACGGCGATACCTGGATGGTGTTTCCGCTCATTGCCGCCGGCCGGATCGACGCGGTCGCCTCCGACGGGTTCCACCTGCACGATTACGCGGCGCTGGACGCCATCGTGCGCAACGCCGGCGGCGTGGTGACGGACTGGGACGGGCGCCGCCTGACGCTTGCCTCCGACCGCAGCATCGTGGCCGCCGGCGACCCGCGCGTGCACGCCGAATTGCTGGCGACGCTGGCGGGGTGAGGCCGGCGCGCCGGCGCCGTTATCCCGCCGCGGCCTGCGCCGCGGCTTCGCGGATTTTGCGGGCCATCGCCGCGATGCCGTTGCCGCGGTTGGTGGACAGCGCCTCGATCAGCCCGAGATCCTTGAGGAAGCCTGGGTCGGTCGCCGCGATCTCGGACGGCGCGCGGCCGGAATAGACGCGCAGCAGCAGCGCCACCAGCCCCGCGACGATGGCCGCGTCCGAGGCGCCGGCGAAATACAGTCTGCCGTCGCGCAGCGTGGGCCGCATCCACACCTTGCTCTGGCAGCCCGGCACGCGGTGCGCGTCATCCGCCCATTCGTCGGGATAGGGCGGCAGCTTGCGGCCGAGGTCGATGATGTGGCGGAACCGCTCCTCCCAATCGTCGAGCACGGAAAAATCGTCGGCGATGGCGGCGATGGCCTCGGCGGCGTTGTCATCCTCGGGCAGAACGAAAGGGTCGGGCTGGGACATGCGGCGCATGTGCGCGGCCCGCGCCGGGGCGTCAAGCGGTTGCACCCGTGGATGCAACCGCCTGTGGGTCAGGGCTGCGTCCGGCTCAGCGCTCGACCGCCATCGCAACACCCATCCCGCCGCCGATGCACAGGGTCGCCAGACCCTTCTTGGCGTTCCGCTTTTGCATCTCGTGCAACAGCGTCACCAGCACGCGGGCGCCCGAGGCGCCGATCGGGTGGCCGATGGCAATCGCGCCGCCGTTGACGTTCACGCGCGCGGTGTCCCAGCCCATGTCCTTGTTCACCGCGCAGGCCTGCGCCGCGAACGCCTCGTTCGCCTCGATCAGATCCAGGTCGTCCGGCTTCCACCCGGCCCGCGCCAGCGCCTTGCGGCTGGAGGGGATCGGGCCGGTGCCCATGACGGCGGGGTCCACGCCGGCGGTGGCGAACGCTGCGATGCGGGCGAGCGGGGTCAGGCCGCGCCTTGCCGCCTCGGCGGCCGACATCACCACCAGCGCGCAGGCGCCGTCGTTGATGCCGCTGGCGTTGCCGGCGGTCACGGTGCCGTCCTTGCTGAACGCCGGACGCAGCTTCGCCAGGCCCTCGGCGGTGGAGTCACCGCGAATGTATTCGTCCTGCTCCACCACCACGTCGCCCTTGCGGCCCTTGATGGTGACGGGGACGATCTCCTCCTTGAACTTTCCCGCCTTCTGCGCGGCACCGGCCTTGAGCTGGCTGGCCAGGGCGAAAGCGTCCTGTTCGTCGCGGGTGATCTGGTACGCCTTGGCCACGTTCTCGGCCGTGGTGCCCATGTGGTAGCCGTTGAAGGCGTCCCACAGCCCGTCCTTGATCATGGTGTCGATGAAGGCGAGGTCGCCCATCTTCTGCCCGCCGCGCAGGTGCTGCGCGTGGGTGGACATGCTCATGCTTTCCTGGCCGCCGGCGATGACGATGGCGCTTTCGCCGGTGCGGATCTGCTGCGCCGCCAGCGCCACCGCGCGCAGGCCGGAGCCGCAGACCTGGTTGATGCCGAACGCGGTCTTGGCATCCGGGATGCCGGCGGCGCGCGCGGCCTGGCGGGCCGGGTTCTGGCCCTGGGCCGCGGTGAGCACCTGGCCGAGGATCACCTCGTCCACGTCGCCCGCCTCGATCCCGGCGCGGCTGATGGCGGCCTGGATCGCGGCGGTGCCCAGCACATGCGCGGGCACACCCCCGAACGCGCCGTTGAAACTGCCCACGGGTGTGCGGGCGGCGGCCACGATGACGATGTCGTCCATGTCGGCTTCTCCCCTGCGGGATGCGTCCCGCGTGTAATGGTATTGGTGCGCCGCACCATCTATTCCAACCATCCTCCGCGCGGCCAGTGGCCCGCGCGCCGGGCAGCGTTGACTCGTATCAGCGCGCTAGTACCCAGTCACGCAGTGGCCGCCACAGCGCCGCCTCCGCCGTCGACCCCGCCGCCATGCCGATATGCCCGGCCCCCGGCGTGTGCAGCGTGGCCCCCGCGATGGCGGTGGCGAGCGGGCGGGCGCTTTCCGGCGGCACGATGCGGTCCCGCGCGGGCACGGCGACGAAGCTCGGCAGCCGCAGCTCGGACGGGTCCACGGGCAAGCCGGCGACGCGCCATTGCAGCCGGGCCGGGGTGTTCTGGCCGTACCAGCCCTCCAGGCATTCGCGCGCGACCGGGGCCGCGAGCGGCGTGCCGTCGTTCAGCCAGTCCTCCAGCGCCACGAACAATCTTGCCCGATCGCTGTCGGGGTCGAGCCGGGCGAAGCCGCGATATTTGTCGCCGATGCCGTACGGGTCGAGCAGCGCGAACAGGATTTGCAGCGCGTCCACCGGCAGCGCCCGCGCGAAGGCCATCGCCGGTTCCAGCAGCGGCAGCATCCGTGCCACCGCCTGCGCGCGCTCCGGGTCGGCGGCGTGGAAATCCCAGGGGGTGGCGAGCAGCGCGAGGGCCGTCACGCGGTCCGGCCGGCGCTGGGCGGCGGCGAGCGCGAGCAACCCACCCATGCAATATCCGGCCAGCACCACAGGCGTGCCCACGGCGCCGATGGCGCGTTCCAGGCGGCCGGCGATGTAGTCGGTTAGCGAAAACCGCCGCTCTGCCTCGCCTGGCCAGCCCCAGTCGAGCAGCAGCGGGCGCAACCCGGCCCCCGCCAGCCAGCGCAGCATCGAGCGGCCCTGCGCGAGATCGAGCACATAGGCGCGGTTGATGAGGCTGGGGACGAACAGGACCGGCGGGCCATCGCCGCCGAAATCGAGCAGCCGCGTCTCGCCCTCGGCCCAGATCGCGGGCGGGTCCGGCAGGTCGCGGTGGAACGGGTGGCGGCGATAGGCGGCGATGCCGGCGATCAGCGCGCTGTCCTGGCGCAACGCCTCTTCCAGCACGGCTTGCGGGAAGCCGCCCGCTTCGGCGTGGCCGGACAGGGCGGCCGCGACCGCCGCCGCCTCAGCCGCCGCCGCGTTCGAGGTCGGCCAGCCGGCGTTCCAGTTCGGCGATGCGGCCAGCGAGGCGCTCGATCTCAGCATCGCGAGCGTCAGGTGCAGCAGCAGCGGGCGCGGGCCGCGCCGGTGCAGCGGCCCCGGGGCTTGCGGGGGCGGGGGGAGCGGGGCGGCCATCAGGGGCGCCGCGTGGCAGCCCGTGCAGCATCGCCGCTGCCGCCCCGGCCCACAGCCCGGCCAGCGTCTGCCACGTTTCCTGCACCTCGCGGTCGGCGGCGGCGGCGGTCAGTTCGCTCTGCCACAACGTGATCCAGTCGCGCGCGAGGGCATGCAGATCGGGCGGCGCGGACTCGGACGCCCCGGCCGCCCGCCCGTGGTGGGGCGGCGAGCCCGCGGGTCCGCCCGGACGATCGCGGGGCGGGGGGCCGTCGTGCATCCGTCATCCTTCCTCCTGGCCCGCCGAGACGTGCTCGGCCGCCGGCCGGCGAAAATCGCGCAACGGCGGCAGCTCCCCGCCAGCCGGTTTTGGGTGTTGCAGCGCATCATGCTACGCTGCGCGCCCGTATCCCGCGAGGGCACAAATGTCGCAGCCGTTGCCGACCGAACCGGACACCAAGCCCGCCGAGCCCGTGCCGGTGGTGGTGAAGAAATACGCCAACCGGCGCCTCTACAACACCGAAAGCTCCAGCTACATCACGCTCGATACGCTGGCCGAGATGGTACGCGGCGGGCGGGATTTCGTCGTCTATGACGCCAAGACGGGCGACGACATCACCCGGGGCGTGCTGACGCAGATCATCGTCGAGGAGGAAAACAAGGGCCGCGCCATGCTGCCCACCGGGTTCCTGCGGCAGTTGATCGGCTTCTATGGCGACTCGGTGCAGAGCCTGGTGCCGCGCTACCTGGAACAGGCGCTGTCCAGCTTCGCCCGCCAGCAGGAGCAGATGCAGCAGGCGGTGCAGCAGACCATGGGCAGCTTCTTCCCCTTCGGCATGGAGGAGGTGGGGCGGCAGAACATGGCGATGATGGAACGCGCGATGAGCCTGTTCGCCCCGTTCGGTCGCCCGGGCGAAGGCATGGAGCCGCGCCCGGCGCCGAACACGCCGCCGCCGGACGAAGTGGACGTGCTGCGCGCCGAGGTGGAATTTTTGCGCGCCCAGTTGGCCGGGTTGCAGGCGGCCGCAGCGGCGGCGCCCGTGGCGCCCGCACCTGCCCCGACGCCCCAGCCGCCGCCGGCCCGCAAGCCGGCCACCGCCAGGGAGTAAGCGCAAACCCGAGCTTGGTCGCCGCCGCCGCTTCAGGCGGCGGCGGCGGCCGGCAAGCCTTCGGGATCGAGGCGGTAGCCGCCGCCCTCGGTCAGCAGCAGGCGGGCATTGGCGGGGTCGGGCTCGATTTTCTGGCGCAGGCGGTAGATGTGCGTCTCCAGCGTGTGCGTCGTCACCGCCGCGTTGTAGCCCCACACCTCGTTCAGCAATTGCTGTCGCGCCACCGGCCGCGTGCCGGCGCGGTACAGGAATTTCAGGATCGCGGCTTCCTTCTCGGTCAGCCGGATGCGGCGGTTGCGCTGCGCTTCCTGCAACAGCTTCGCCGCCGGGCGGAACGTGTAGGGACCGATGCTGAACACCGCATCCTCGCTGTTTTCGAAGATGCGCAGCTGCGCGCGCAGGCGCGCCAGCAGCTCGGCCAGCCGGAACGGCTTGGCGATGTAGTCGTTGGCCCCGGCATCGAGGCCGCGCACCACGTCCGCCTCCTCGTCCGAGCCGGTCAGCATGATGATCGGGCTCTTGAAACCGTTCCGCCGCAGCCGCGCGCAGAGGTCGCGGCCGTCGCCGTCCGGCAAGCCGACATCGAGGATCATCGCATCGAAGCGCGCGCCGCGCGCGGCAACCGAGGCTTCCGCTTCGACGGCCGAGCCTGCCTCGATGGCCAGGAACTCGCCGTCCACGGAGAGTTGTTCGGCGAGCATTGATCTCAGACCGGGATCGTCGTCCACGATCAGGATGGGGCGGTCGCCCGACATGCGTTGGTTCCTTCGTGTCACGACTCGCGAGCCCACCGTTCGGCGCGGGCCAGCACCGGTATTATCGTGGAGATCTTCTTGTCCCGGTTCAAGGCGTACACATGTGGGCGGCGTCCGCAAAGCGGCGGACCCGTTCGATCCCTGCGTGACCGGCCGGCGCCCGCCGCCAAGGCGGCTGGCGGGCCCGGAGGGTTTTCTGCCACAAACCGCTCGCGGACCGTGCACCGCTGACCCATCTGTGATGACATGACGCATGTGACCCCTCGCGACCACGCTGTCTCCCGCCTTGCCGCCACGCCACTCGAACCCGGCGTGACGCCCGACCCCTCGGTGGCGCGCGTGCGCGCCGTGCATCGCGCGGTGGCCGATCTGCGGCGCGGCACGCCCGTGCTGATGGAAGGCGCGGCGCCGGATGGCGCGGAGGGGCTGGTGCTGCTGCCCGCGGAGACGGCGGGGGCCAGGGGCTTGGGCGAGTTCGCGGCGCTCGCCGGGGCGCCGCCGGTGCTGCTGCTGGCGCCCGCCCGCGCCGCCGCCGTGCTGCGCCGCCCGGTGCAGCAGGGGGTGCCGGCCGTGGCGCTCACGCTGCCGCGCACGCTGCTGGAGCCGGCGACGCTGCGCGGCCTCGCGGACCCGACGGCGGAGCAGTTGCTGCCGAGCGATCCCGGCGTCGGCCAGGCGCCGGCGCTGGCCGGAGCGGCGCTGGCACTGACCAAGCTCGCGCATCTGCTGCCGGCGGCGATCGCGGCGCCGCTGCTGCCGGGGGCGGCCGAGCGCGCCGCCGAACTCGGCCTGCTGCGCGTGGCGGCCGCCGATGTACTGACCTACCCGCACCAGATGGCCGCCCGGCTGGTCCGCGTGGCCGAGGCCGAGGTGCCGCTGGGCGACGCGCCGGACGCGCGGGTGGTGGCGTTCCGGGGGCCGGATGCCGGGATCGAGCATCTGGCGATTCTGGTGGGCCGGCCCGAGGCGGCGGCGGCGCCGCCGCTGGTGCGCATCCATTCCGAGTGCTTCACCGGCGACCTGCTCGGCAGCCTGCGCTGCGACTGCGGCCCGCAGTTGCGCGGCGCGATCAAGCGCATGGCCGAGAACGGCGCCGGGGTGCTGCTGTATCTGGCGCAGGAGGGGCGGGGCATCGGGCTGGTCAACAAGCTGCGCGCCTACCGCTTGCAGGATCGCGGCCTGGACACGCTGGACGCCAACCGGGCACTGGGCTGGGGCGCGGACGAGCGCACCTTCCTGGTGGCCGCGACCATGCTGGAGGAACTGGGCCTGCGCGAGGTGCGGCTGCTGACCAACAACCCGGACAAGGTGGCCGCGCTGGCCGCGTGCGGACTTGCGGTGCATCGCGAGCAGCACGCTTTCGCGCCCAACGGCGTGAACGACCGCTATCTGGCCACCAAGGCGGAGCGGTTCGGCCACTTGCTCGGCTGAGGCCGCGGCCGGCGCGATGCTTGCGCCGCGCGGACTGTCCAGACAGGATGGCTGCCATGCTCGCTCCCTTTTCGCCGTCGCCGCGCGGCCGCAAGGCATGACCGAGGCCCTGGTCACCCCCGACGGCAGGCTGGTGCTCGGCCGCGAGGTGTTTCGCGCGGCCCTCGGGCGGGGCGGCATTCGCGCCGACAAGCACGAGGGCGACGGCGCCACGCCCGCCGGACTGCTGCCGCTGCGGCGCGTGCTGTACCGCGCCGACCGCATGGCCATCCCGCGCGCGGCGGTACCGCGCGAGCCGATCGCCGACACCGACGGCTGGTGCGACGACCCGGGCCACACCGACTACAACCGGATGGTGCGCCTGCCGCACCCGGCGCGCTGCGAGGAATTGTGGCGGCGCGACGGGCTATACGACCTGGTGGCGGTGCTGGGCTGGAACGACGCGCCGGTGGAGCGGGGCCGGGGCTCGGCCATCTTCCTGCACGTGGCCGGCGCCGGCCACGCGCCGACCGAGGGATGCGTCGCGCTGACACTGCCCGATCTGCTGGCGGTGCTGGCGGCGGGCGTGACGGCGCTGCGCATCGCGGCGCCCTGACGCAACGAAGGCGGCCTGCCGGCGCGAAATTCCTGACCTAGGGCGTGTTGCGCCATGTCAGGACGCATGCTAGCACCGCGCCGCCCCGGCACCCCCGCCGGAGCGGAACGTCTGCCGCATCAGTGCGGCCCCAAGCAGGGAATTCCCGATCGTGGCGTCTGGCGGCACGACAGTTTCAACCGGTGGCGGACTGGCCGAACGCTACGCCGCCGCCTTGTATTCGTTGGCGGCGGACCAGAACCAGCTCGATCTGGTCGTCGCCCAGATGGACGGGCTCGGCCGCCTGATCGACCAGAGCGCCGATCTGCGCCGGCTGCTGGACAGCCCGCTGATCGACATCCAAACCTCCCAGCGCGCGGCGCGCGCGGTGCTGGTGGAGCAGGGCTTCGGCAAGCTGGTGCAGGACTTCGTCGGCGTGGTGATCTCCAACCGCCGGCAGAACGCGCTGCGCGTCATCATTCGTGCCTTCGCGGCCCTGGTCGCCGAGCGGCGCGGGGTGGTCGTGGCGCATGTGCAATCCGCCCACCCGCTGACCGAGGTGCAGGAGCAGCAATTGCGCGCCCGCCTCATCGAGGCAGGGTTCGGCAATGTCGATATTCACAAGCACGTTCATCCGGACCTGCTCGGCGGGCTGATGGTGCGCATCGGCGCCC
>JAKBCB010000454.1 GCA_021808185.1 Pseudomonadota bacterium | reverse complement strand
TGCCGCGGCGAAACGGGCGGCGAGCAGGGTGCCGACCAGCGTGCTGCCCAGGGCCGCGCCCATCGAGCGCAGGAACAGCAGCGTGCCGGTCGCCACCCCCACGTCTCGCCGCTCCGCCGCGTTCTGCACGATCACCAGATTGGACGGCATGGTGATGCCAAGCCCGAAGCCCACCACCACCATGTCCACCACCGCGAGCGCGTGGCTGCTGGCATCGCCCAGCACCGCGAGCAGCCCGTAGCCCACCATCGACAGCGCCAGCCCCGCCAGCACCAGCACCTTCACCCGCCCCAGCCTGCGCGCGAGCTGCCCCGCCGTGTAGGCGCCGACGACGTTCGAGGCGAGGAACGGCACGATCAGCGTGCCCGATGTCGCGGCATCCGCGCCGCGCATCAACTGGAAGAACAGCGGCAGCAGGAACGTGCCGCCGAACATCGCCGCCGAGGCGAACGAGGCGATCACCACCCCGCGCGTGAACACCGAATTGGTGAACAATCGCGGCGGCAACAGCGGATCGAGCGCCCGCAACTCCCGCACCACCAGCAGGAACAGCAGCACGATGGCGGCGCCGATCAGCACCAGCACCTCGGGCGAGTCCCAGGCGTATTCGATGCCGCCCCAGCTCATCACCAGCAGGATGCTGGCGACAAGCAGCGTCAGCAGCGCCGCGCCCGCGTAGTCGATGCGCGCCGGCAGCTTGCGCACCTTCAGCAGCCGCAGCGCGCGCCCGCTGAGGATGAAGGCGCCGACGCCGATGGGCAGGTTGATCCAGAAAATCCAGCGCCAGGACAGATCGTCCGTCATCCAGCCGCCCAGGATCGGCCCGGCCACGCTCGCCACCCCCCAGGTGCCGGCCATGTACGCCTGATATTTGCCGCGCTCACGCGGGGCCACCACGTCGGCGATGGCCGCCTGTGCCATCGCCATCAGCCCGGCACCGCCCACGCCCTGCAACGCGCGGAACGCGATCAGTTGCCACAGGCTCTGCGACAGCGCGCACAGGATGGAGGCGAGCACGAACAGCACGATGGCCGGCAGCAGCAGCGCGCGCCGGCCGTAGATGTCCGACAGCCGGCCATAGATCGGCGTCGCCGCGGTGGAGGTCAGCAGATACGCCGAGACGATCCACGACAGATGCCCGAAGCCGTGCAGGTCCGCCGCGATGGCCGGCACCGCCGGCACCACCACCGTCTGGTCGATGGCAGCGAGCAGGATGCACAGCAGCACGCCGATGATGACGCGCAGGATCTGCTGGTGCGAGAAGTTGGGCATCGCCTCGTGGGCGATGTCGTCGGGCGGGGGGCTGGATGGGGCGTCCATCTGACCGCTCATACCGCACCGCCCCGGTCCGGCTGTCACGCCAAGGCTTCATGCGCGCCGTGCGACGCGCGCGGGCCGGCCGACCCCTTGCCCGCGCGGGTGGCAGGCCGCGCGCGGGCGGGCTAGTCTGCGGCCAACCTCGGAGGAGACCCCATGCTCATCGGCATCAATGCGCTGCTGACGCCCGACCTGCTGCACGCGCTCGCGGCGATGGGCCACGGCGACAGCATCGCGCTCGTGGACAACAATTACCCCGCCACGCGCGGCCGCCGCACGCTCGATCTCGCGGGCGCGGGCGTGGTGGAGGCGTTGCAGGCGGTGCTGAGCCTGCTGCCGCTCGACAGCTTCATTCCCAACCCCGCGCAGGTGATGCAGGTGGTGGGCGACCCCGCGGCCGTGCCGCCGGTGCTGGCCGAGATGAACGCGGTGCTGGCCGGTTGCGGCGCCAAGCCCGCGCAGGGCATCGAGCGTTTCGCCTTCTACGCCGCCGCCGCCGATGCCTACGCCATCGTGCGCACGGGCGAACGCCGCTTCTACGGCAACGTCATTCTCACCAAGGGCGTCGTGCCCCCGCCGGAGTCCCGCCGATGAGCCGCTATCTCCCGCACGGTCCGCTCGGCATGGGCGGCGCGCCGCTCGGCAACCTGTTCACCGCGATCCCGGACGCGCTCGCCACCGCCGCGATCGAGACGGCATGGGATGCCGGCATCCGGCATTTCGACACCGCGCCGCATTACGGCGCGGGCCTGTCCGAGCACCGCATGGGCTCCGTGCTGCGCCACCACAAGCGCGCCGAGTACACGCTCTCGACCAAGGTCGGGCGGATGCTGGAGCCGGTACCCGAGGTGCCGGAGATGGACGACAACTTCCAGCACGGGCTGAGCTTCCGCCGCCGGCTGGATTATTCCTACGACGGCACGATGCGCTCGATCGAGGACAGCCTGCAGCGGCTGGGCCTGCCCAGCATCGACATCGCCTACATCCACGATTGTGGCGAGGACTGGCTGGGTGCGGCGTGGGTGGAACAGTTCGATATCGCCATGAAGGGCGCGGCGAAGGCGCTGACCAAGCTGCGCGAGCAAGGCGTCATCAAGGCGTGGGGCCTGGGCGTGAACGTGGTCGAGCCGTGCATCCTGGCACTGGACCGGGCGGACCCGGACATCTTCCTCGTCGCCGGCCGCTACACGCTGCTGGACCACACGGCGCTGAAGGAATTGCTGCCGAAATGCCAGGCGCGCGGGGCGCGCGCGGTGATCGGCGGGCCGTACAACTCCGGCCTGCTGGCGGGCGGCACCACCTTCAACTACGAGGCGGCACCGCCCGCGCTGGTGGCGCGCACCAAGGCCATCGCGGCGGTGTGCGCGCGGCACGGCGTGGACCTGAAGGCGGCGGCGTTGCAGTTCGTGGTCGCGCATCCCGTGGTGGCCGCCGCCATCCCCGGCCCGCGCACGGCCGAGGAGATGCGGCAGAACGCGGCGGCGATGGCGCAAAAGATCCCGGTGCAGCTATGGGCCGAACTGAAGGCCGAGGGCCTGCTGCCGGCGGAGGCGCCGACGCCGGTGGCGTGACCTCTGCTCCCCCTCCCCTTGCGGGAGGGGGCCGGGGGGAGGGCGCGCGCGGTACGGGCCTCGGGATGCGCGTCCCCCGCGCCCAACCCCCTCCCGCAAGGGGAGGGGGCTTTTCTGCCCGCGACGGCCCGGGTTCTTGGCCCCGCTTCCGTTCCGGGTTGCGCGCCTAAACCCGCCCCAGCACCGCCGCCACCTCGTCGATCACCGCCGGGTCGTCGATGGTGGGCGGCGGGTTCGCGGGTTCGCCGTCGGCCAGCCGGCGGATGCTGGCGCGCAGGATCTTGCCGGAGCGGGTTTTCGGCAGGCGCTGCACCACCAGCGCGGTCTTGAACGCGGCGACCGGGCCGATCCGCTCGCGCACCAGGGCGACCAGTTCGCGGGCAATATCGGCCTCCTCGCGCGCCACGCCGGCCTTCAGCACCACAAGGCCCAGCGGCGTCTGGCCCTTCAGCTCGTCCTTGGCGCCGATCACGGCGCATTCCGCCACGTCCGGGTGCGTGGCCAGCACTTCCTCCATCGCCCCGGTGGACAGCCGGTGGCCGGCCAC
>JAKBCB010000453.1 GCA_021808185.1 Pseudomonadota bacterium | reverse complement strand
CGGTGAAGTAGTTGTCCACGCACAGCACATCCTGCCCGGCCGCCACCAGCCGGTCGCACAGATGGGAGCCGACGAAGCCGGAGCCGCCGGTGATGAGGATGCGGCGGGCGGAGTAGGGCATGGGCGGGGCCTCCCTGACAGGGAGCGGGAGGATACATGGGTCGGGAATGGGGGGAAGGTGGGGGTGCCGCGCCGGTGCGCCGGCTCCTCGATAGACGAGTGATATGATTGAGGATTTGTACTTTCGGGAGAAGTTGCGGAAGCGGTGCTGTTTGACTTCGGCGGACGGCGAACCTGCGATGCCGTGCTGGCAATTCCCGATCGCTTGAGCTAGACGCTTTGGCCTTCTGGGATGACATTGCAACGGTTGGCTGCGCACTGTTCGGCCCAGGGGGCGGGAAGCTTGGACATTCGCTGGATCCCCCTGACCGGTCTGAAATGTGCACCTGTCGCGGCAGGCTTCGAGGAGCTGGAACGCAATGAACGATAGCCTCGAATCGCCGCTTCTGGCGCGCATTGATGCGTCGCAAGACCCAGATCCAGTGGCCGCGGCCGGTACACTGCAAGGCCACATCGACGGAATCGGCCGGGACGGCGCGGTGGAAGGATGGGCGACGGAAGCGGCGGCGCCGCATCGTCCCGTCGAGGTGCGGGCGCTTGACGGTGAGCGGCTTGTTGCGATCGGAACCGCCGATCGGCCTCGCCCGGATGTGGCGGCGGCCGGGTTTGGTGAAACCTTCTGCGGCTACAGCCTGATCTTGCCGGACGAGCTTTTCGACGGTGCAGTCCACACCATCAACGTGGTGGCGCGATCCGCGGTCACGCCCGCCAAGCTGCTCGGCTCGGTCACGACGACACTGGACCAGCGCCCGCCGCGCGGCGGCATTGCCGAGCGAAACTGGGGCCGGCCGTCGCCGGGTCGCGATCAAGCAGGACCCCAGGGCGCCCTGCAGGGGGTCAAGGCGAAGTTCCTGGCCGACGCGCTCAATACCGCGCTCGCCCGCATCGACGAGCTTGAACGATCGCAGCGGGCGATGAATGCGGAACGGGACGTGCTGCGCGGCCAGTTGCGCCTGCTGGAAGAGCGTCTGACCCATGACCTGAATGCGTTCGGCAGCGCGCCCTGGAACCCGCAGACCGCAGCCTATCTCGGCAGCATCGTCCGTACCGTGAGTGTGACGCAGCGACGCGACCTTTGGCTGCGGGAGCTTGCCGAGCGACGACTCAGCGGATCGATCTTCTCGGTAATGCCGCATGACGGTGCGGCCGGTCCGTTGTCGCTGCTGGTATGGGGATCGGGCGGGATCGGTGACCTGCTGTATCTCAGCACGATTGTCCGCGAGCTTTTCCTGTTGTTCGAAAATTGCCGCATCATCGTTCTGCACGAAAATCCTGCGGTCACTGAGGTCTTCGCAAATAATCCCTACGTGTCCGGCGCGATCTTCCTGGAAGGGAGAAGCCTGTACGACTTCGTCCATACCATCCATTCTCTCGACATTTTTGATCTGGTAGCGGAGGTACGCTACTGCGTTACCTATACCGCTCCTCCGCTGTCACGGGCGCCGCATGCGTTTCTCAGCAATGCGAGCTATCGTTCGGCCTATTGGCAGAAGTACGTACGGTATCGTTGGCCGCATCTGAACAACATATTCGGCAACGAGGTGATGGCGCGCGGCCTGACGAAGCTGGGGCTCGTCGGCCAGACGGCGCTGTTGCCGATCGACAGTACGAGCGAGCTGGATTTTTTCCTGCCGGCTTGGTTCCCGGATCTTCTGACCCCGCTCATCGGCAGCCGGTTCGTCACGATCCATCATGGATCGGACAAGAAGATGGCGGCGACGGGCGGGGTGCAGACCAAGAATCTGCCGATTGCCACCTGGGTACAGATCGTCGCACGACTGAGCAGCGCGGGATTGAAAGTCGTGCAGCTCGGTGAGCAGCATGAGGGTCTGGTGGACGGCGTGGACCTCGATCTGCGCGGCAAGACCTCATTGAGCGAAACTGCTTTCGTGCTGAAGCGGGCGGCGGCGCACATCGATACCGAAGGTGGCCTCGTGCACATGGCGCGCGCCATGCACACGCGCAGTGTGGTCGTCTTCGGGCCGACTCCGGTCGGGTTTTTCGGCTATCCGCAGAACATCAACATTGCCCCGCCGCTGTGCGGCAATTGCTGGTGGACGACGGATCGGTGGGCAACGCAATGCCCGCGCGATCTGGCGGAGCCGGAATGCATGGCCAGTCATGCCCCCGAAATGATTGCCGAGCGTGCCATCGAGCTGGTGCGCCGGACGCGGGCGTTCCAGGTGGATGGCCTCGCCGTTGCCGCCGAGGCGGACCTGCTGGCGACGTGCAACGACAGGCTGGCCACGCTGGCCGGTCCGGCGAAGCGGGGGATCGTGCTGCTGGGCCCCGCGGCCGACCTGCAATTCCTCGGCGCGCTGGAGCGGCCGGCGGGAGAGGCCGCGTTCCTTGTCCCGGTCGGACAGTTCGTGACGGCGCAGGAGCAGTTCGGTCATGTCCGACGGGTCATGCCGGCCGGTGAAGGCTCCCTCGCCGTCAATTCCGGGAGCCTGGACTGGCTGCTGATGGTCGGCGGCGACCCATTCGGGGGCACCTTCCTTCCTGCCTGCCTTGAGGCGGCGCGCTGCCTGGCGCCGGGGGGGCGGATGCGGGTGGCGTTGCCGGTGCCGGCCGGCCACTCGGTGCAGGACATCTGGTGGGCGGTGGAACTGGCACAGGCGCGGCAGGTGGGCGGGTCGGAGACGCTCGCCTGGCCGGAGCCGGGAACGGACGCGCCGGCCCTGCCCGCGTCGGGCCCGGTCTGGCTGATTCTGGACGTTGCGGAACGGCCGGCGCTGGATGAGGCTGCGCCCCTGCCGGACGCGCCCACGCTGGAAGCTTCCGCGCAGGACGTGCCGGAGCCGGGTGCGGCGGCACAAAGCGCGATGCCCATGTCCGACGCGATCGAGGGTGTCAGCGAAATTCCGGTGGCCGCGCCCCTGGCCGCCGTGTCGCGGGGTATCGCGCAGGACTCGCCGCCCGCGCGTCGCCGTGGCCGCCGCGCCGCGGCCGTGCCGGCCGGAGAGGACTGAGCGTGGCAATCCGGATCGAGGCGCTGGACCGGCCGCCGACGCCTGATGTCGGCCGGCTGGTCGAGGATCTGGCCAGCACGATGCCGCTGTTTGCGGAAAACGCCGCGCGTGGGCGGCCGCTGCACCCCTCGCGCGCGATCCTGCAACTGCTCGGTGCCGCCGTTCTGGATGGCGGACCCAATGGCGCCGCCGGCCAGGTGAAGCGTGCCGGGGGGTTCGGGCGGATCGTCGATAGCTGGCATCTCGCCGCCCTGGGCGGGACCGTGCCGGTCAGCTACCTGCTGGTCAGCCTCGTGCTGGGGCGGCCGGATTTGCGGGCGCTGTTCCGCAGCGGTGAGCGGTTCCTGATGGATGACG
>JAKBCB010000452.1 GCA_021808185.1 Pseudomonadota bacterium | reverse complement strand
TCGCGCAGTTCGCCCACGCAACCCTTCCGGCACTCTGGATCTCCGCCGTCCTCGTCGCCGGCTCGGGCCTTTGGCTCATGCGCGATCTACCGCGCCCCCGATCGCCGGTGCGAGATCGAGATTGACGTCGATCAATGCGCGATGCCGGCGGATCTGCTTGGCTGTCAGCGACAACTGAGAGATCGGGATCGACATGAGCGGATACCGCAGCAGATCGTCACGGTTTCTGAACGTCTTCGGTCGCGGCCGCGCGCCTCACTCGCGTCTTCTGACCGGTGCCGCGATCGCGGGCCTGCTCGCTGCGTCGGCGGTCGCGCTTGCCCAGCCGTGGGGAGCCGGATGGGGCGGCGGGATGATGGGCGGCATGGGTGGGATGATGGGTGGCGGCATGGGCAACTGGCCGGTCACGCCCGGCTGGGGCGGGCAGGTGCTCGACTACCGGCAGGCCCAGGCATTCATCCGCTTTGGCAACGAGCATGGCAAGGCCGATGCCCATACCAACACCGTGACGTTCGAGCGCAAGGATGTCACGATCGACCTTGTGGCGGTCCAGCCGGGCTTTGACGACCAGACATTCGAACTGCACGGGCTGACCAATCCGACCATTGTCGTGCCTCGTGATGCCGATGTCCGCTTCAACCTGCTGAACATGGATTACGGCAACAACATGCAGCACACGGTGACGATCGTGCCGACCCCGCCACCCTATCCGTACATGGCCATGATGTATCTCGGGCCGCCGGTGGTGCCGCCACTGCCCGAACTGCCGTGGCGAAGCGCAGACAATGTCAAGCAGGCGCAGTTCGCGGCACTCGGTAACAGATTCATTGCCAATATTGCCGGGACATATTGGTATGTGTGCCCAACGCCACAACACGCCTCCAAGGGGATGTACGGCAGGTTCGTGGTGCGGTGAAGACAGGCCGGTGACAATCCGCCAATCTATCCGATCTGATCGGCGAGTGTGCTGGCGCGCTGACATGTTTCCGCGCCACTGATCGATCGCGTGATCCTCCACTACCGGCATGCCAGATCGCAAGCGAGGCTTGCGCTTCCCACTGGTGGAACCTTTATGCCCATCAAGGTGGTGTCGCACGGCCCCTTCCGGGCGGCTTCAGGATGGGTAACCCCGAGAGGTCCAGCTCCATGGTCGAAACGCAATGATCGCAACCCTGTTCCATGAGGTGCTGCGCGCCCTCTCCGTCTCTGTCGCCATGGGATGGGAGATCCTGTGGGCGCTGATCCTGGGCTTTGTCCTGTCGGGCGTGGTGCAGGCCGTCGTAACCAAGGGCGAGATGAGCCGCCTCCTGCCGGACTCCAGCCCGCGAACCTACCTCATCGCCAGCGCCCTTGGCGCTGCCTCCTCGTCCTGCTCGTATGCTGCGGTCGCGCTCGCGCGTTCGATGGTGCGCAAGGGTGCGGATTTCACCGCGGCCATGGCCTTCCAGTTCGCCTCGACCAACCTCGTGCTCGAACTTGGCGTCATTCTTGCGGTGCTGATGGGCTGGCGCTTCACCCTTGCCGAATTCGTCGGCGGGCCGATCATGATCGCACTCCTCTCCTTCGTGCTTAGCCGGGTGATGACCCCGGAGCGCGTCGCTGCGGCGCGCGCCGAGGCCGAGCGCGGCCGCGTCGGCCGGATGGAAGGACATGCTGCGATGGACATGTCGCTCTCCGGCGGCTCGATCCTCAGCCGCGCACTTTCGCCGCGCGGCTTTACTGCAATCAGCCATTTTTACGTGATGGACTGGGCCAGCATCTGGAGCGACATCGTCCTCGGCCTGATCATCTCCGGCGCCCTCGCCGCCTGGGTGCCGCAGGCTTTCTGGCAGGACGTATTCCTCAGCCACGACAGGATGGCATCTTTGCTGATCGGCCCACTCATCGGCCCGCTCATCGCCATCGTCTCTTTCGTCTGCTCGGTCGGCAACGTGCCGCTCGCAGCGGTGCTCTGGAATGGCGGGATCAGCTTTGGCGGCGTCGTCTCCTTTCTCTTCGCCGACCTTATCATCCTGCCGATCCTCGACATCTACCGCCGCTATTACGGCTGGAAGACGGCGCGGCTGCTCGCGGTGGTCTTCTACGCGACGATGGTGCTCGCCGGCTATCTGGTCGAGCTGCTCTTCGGCCTCACCGGCCTGACACCGACAGCGCGGCATGCAATCGTCGCCGGCGCGCATTTCTCCTGGGATTACACGACGGTGCTCAACATCGCCTTCCTGCTGCTGACCTCTGTTCTCGCCGCCCGCTTCCTGCGGACCGGCGGGCCGGCGATGCTGCGGATGATGGCGGCCCCTGCCGCGGCGAACGATCGTGGACACGCACATCACGATCACGACCATCACCACCACTGAGCCCACGGGCCGCCCCATCGCCACGGCCCGTTGATCGAGATCAAGGGCACCCCACGCTACCGCGCCTATTGATTATGCAGGATCTGCAAGGCGAGCGATGTACGCGGACGGCACCATCACAGGCACGTTGAGCGCAATGCGGCTATGGCCGCGTCTCGCCACGCTCGTCATCGCCCTGCTCGCGTTGGCGGCGACAGTGCCGCAAGCCTCTGCGGCCGCGCTTCACGGCGCCGCCCGACCCTGCATCGCGTCATCCGTCACGACTGTGGCCGCGATTCATGCCGCGCCGGAGACGCCCCGCTTACCCGGACCTTGCGGCGGGTGCCGCCTGCACGCAGTGAATTGCACAGCGGGCGGGTGCGCTGGCACGCCGCTGGCGGCGAATGTTGTTGGCGCCACCTTCCTTGCGGCACCGCTCGGCGACGCATTGATCTACAGCATCGGATGCCAGCCGGTGCCAGCAAGCCGCGCGCTGCCACCCGAACCGCCGCCGCCCCGCTCTGCAACCTGATCCGCGGACTCCGCTTCGAAGGACGCGGCTGCGGCACGCCATCCCCGCAGGCACGGCGCCATGCGCCGGCACTGAAATGACGTTTCACGACTGGCCACGTGCCAGAACAGGACATCGGAACATGAACAGGAAACTGAGTCTTCTCGGAACAGCATCGATCGCGCTGCTGCTGGCCGTAAGCGGCGCAAATGCGCAGCCGGCCGCTGGGCAGGCCGGGAACACCCCCGGCATGATGACGCAAGGCGGCGATCAGGCGACAAGCCCGCCGAAGAATGATGCCCCGCCCGCCGAATCGCCCTCCTTTTACCCGGGAATGATGGGATACGGCGGCCCGGGAACAACCGGCGCCGGCTGGATGGGCCCCGGCATGATGGGCGGCTACGGCCCTAGTCCGTGGACGCGGGGCCGTGGCTGGGCCGGTCCTGAGAACAGAGCGCGCGGCTACGGCCCTGGTCCGTGGATGATGGGCGGCGGCTGGGCGGGTCCCGGCATGATGGGCGGCTACGGCCCTGGTCCGTGGATGATGGGCGGCGGCTGGGCGGGTCCCGGCATGATGGGCGGCTACGGCCCCGGCCCGTGGATGA
>JAKBCB010000451.1 GCA_021808185.1 Pseudomonadota bacterium | reverse complement strand
TGGCCCGTGCGCTGGTCGGCCAGCCGAAAGTGCTGCTGCTGGACGACCCGCTGCGCAACGTGGACGCCAAGCTGCGCTACGAGATGCGCCTTGAGCTGCCGCGCCTGCTGCGCGCGGCGGGGGCCGCGACGATCTATGTCAGCCAGGATTATCGCGAGGCGATGGCGCTGGGCGACCGCGTGGCGATCCTGCTCGACGGGCGTATCGCGCAATCCGGCACGCCCGAGGAGATCTACGACACGCCCACCTCGGTGAACGTGGCAAAACTGTTCGGCGACCCGCCGATAAACCTGATCCCCTGCCGCCCGACCGATGCCGGCGGCGTGCTGCACGTCGCCATCGCGGGCTGGCAGATCAATGTCCGCGCCGACCGCGCCGCCATCGGCCGCGCCTGCCTGCTGGGCCTGCGCCCGGAAAGCATCGCGATCCACGCCGAGCCGCGCACCAACGCGGCGCGCGCGGAGATCCTCGCCACCACGCCGCTGCACGAGCGCCTTGTCGTGCTGCTGCGCGCGGCGACCGGCGAGGAAATCGTGGCCAGCGTCCTGGGCGGCGTGCCATCCGCCGGCGGCCCCGTGTGGCTGACCGCCGATTCCTCGGCCGCGCTGCTGTTCGACGCAGAAACCGGTGCCCGCGTCGCCACCCCGCCCGCGCCGACGGAGATCGCGGCATGAGCCTCGCCCTGGCACAGCTCAGCAAGACCTACGCCGGCCGCCACGGCGCCGCCGTGCACGCGGTCCGGCACCTGAACCTGTCCGTCAACGACGGCGAGATCGTGGCCCTGCTCGGCTCCTCCGGCTGCGGCAAGACCTCCACCTTGCGCATGATCGCGGGGTTCGAGGACGTGACCGAGGGCAGCATCACGCTCGGCGGCCGGCGCGTGGAAACCCTCTCGCCGGACAAGCGGCGCGTGGCGATGGCGTTCGAGGGCTATGCGCTCTATCCGCCGCTGACGGTGGCCGAAAACATCGGCTTCGGCCTCACGCGATTCCTCAGCCGCGACGAGGCCAACCGGCGGGTGCGGAGCATGGCCGAGATGCTGGAGATCGGGCCGATTCTCGGCCGCCACCCCGCCAGCCTCTCCGGCGGACAGCAGCAGCGCGCATCGCTCGCCCGGGCGCTCGCGCGCGACGCCGACCTGCACCTGCTGGACGAGCCGATGGGCCAGTTGGAGCCGCAGTTGCGTTCGGTGCTGCGCGGCCGGGTGAAGGCGGCACTGAAGTCGCGCGGGCTGACGGCGGTGCTGGTCACGCACGATCAGACCGAGGCCAACGCCATGGCCGACCGCATCGCGGTGATGGAGGGCGGCGTGTTGCAGCAATACGGCCCCGCCGCCGACCTGCGCGACCAGCCCGCCAACCTGTTCGTGGCCACCTTCCTGGGCGAGCCGCCGATGAACGCGCTGGCCGGCGTGGTCCAGGCGGGCGGGGTGGTGCTGGATGACGCGCCCGGCGCGATCGTCGCTCTGCCCGGCATCGCTCTGCCGGCGGCGGGGACGAAGATCGTGCTCGGCCTGCGCCCGCACCGCGTCCACCTGGGCGAGGGCGCGCTGCATGGCGCCGTCATCTCGAACCAGTGGCTCGGCGATCAGGCGCATGTCGTGCTGGAACTTGGCGAGCGGATCGTCGTCACGGTGGCACACCAGCGCGTGCCGGTGCATGTCGGCGAGCGCGTGGCGTTCGGCTTCGCGCCGGCCGACGCGCACGTCTTCGACGCCGCCAGCGGCCGCGCGCTCGCGCACGGGACGCGCCCCGCATGAGCCAAAAAATCCTCCTCGCGCTGGATTCCGGCACCTCGGTGGTCAAGGCCGTCGCCTTCTCGGCGGACGGGGCCATGCTCGCGACCGCGAGCCGGCCCAACCGCTACCGGATTCTGCCCGATGGCGGCGCCGAGCAGGACATGCGCCGCACCTTCGACGACGCCGCCGCCGTGCTCGCGGACCTCTCGGCGCAGATCGCCGCCGCCTATCCGCGCGGCGAGATCGTGGCCCTCGGCGTCACCGGCCAAGGCGACGGGACGTGGCTGATCGACGCGGACGGCGAGCCGGTCGGCGATGGCTGGCTGTGGCTCGATGCGCGCGCCGCGGGGATCGTGGAGGAACTGAAAGCCTCCGGTGCCGCGCGCGAAACCTTCGCCTGGACCGGCACGGGGCTGACCGCCTGTTCATCGAATGCGCAACTGCGCTGGATGCGCGAGCACCGGCCGGAGGCGCTGGCACGCGCCGCCACCGCCCTGCATCCGAAGGACTACCTGTATTTCCGCCTCACCGGCATCCGCGCCACCTCGCCCTGCGAGG
The DNA here is from genome assembly GCA_021808185.1 of Pseudomonadota bacterium. Taxonomy (GTDB): domain Bacteria; phylum Pseudomonadota; class Alphaproteobacteria; order Acetobacterales; family Acetobacteraceae; genus CAJCJG01. The sequence goes on along the minus strand of JAKBCB010000451.1, from coordinate 1,156 downwards.
GCAATTTCACCTTCGGCGACTATCGGACCCGGCAATACCGGCCGGAGGTGCTGGAGGCGGTGGGTCTCGGCGCGTACCGGCATCTGCTGCCGCCGATGCTGGACGGCACGCTCGCCTCCCACCCGCTATCGGCCGCCGCCGCCGCCCGCGCGGGCCTTCGCGCGGGCCTGCCGGTGGTGCTCGGCTATGTCGATGTGCTCTGCACCGCGCTCGGCGCCGGGCTGTATGGCGCGGGCGCGGATGCCGGCGTGTCCGTGGTCGGCTCGACGGGCATGCACATCCGCCTCGTGCCCAGCGTCGCCGATGTGGCGCCAAGCCCGCTCGGCACCGGCTACTGCATGCCGTTCATGGTGCCCGGCCACACCATCCAGGCGCAGACCAACATGGCGGCGACGCTGAACATCGACTGGCTCGCCGACATCGTGGCCGACGCCGCCGCGCTCGGCGGGCAGACGGTGCCGCGCGAGACGATCCTGCGCGCGCTGGGCGAGATGGCGCTTTCCGCCCAGCCGGGGGCGGCGATCTTCCACCCGTTCATCTCGACGGCCGGCGAGCGCGGGCCGTTCACCGACGCCAATGCCCGCGCCTCGCTGATCGGGCTGGACCAGACGGTGCGCCTGCCGGACCTCGCGCGCGCGGTGTTCGAGGGGCTGAGCTTCGCCGCGCGCGACTGCTACGGCGCCATCGGCGGCGCGCCGGCCGATATCCGCGTCACCGGCGGGGCCGCGCGCTCACCCGCGATCCGCGCGCTGCTGGCGGCCGTCCTGAATCGCCCCGTGCGCGTCGCCGCCCAGCCCGAGGCCGGGGCGGCCGGCGTGGCCATGATGGCCTGTGTCCGCCTTGGGCTGTTCCCCGACATGGCAGCGTGCGCCGGAACCTGGGTTGCCCCCCGCCTGGAAGCGCCGCTATGGCCCGATGCCGCGCTGGTCGCGGCGTATGAAAAGCTGTTCCCGCTGTATCGCGACACCTACGCCGCCCTTTCCCCGCATTGGCGGAGCCTGCGGGCGGCAAAGGAAAAACATGTCCCCTGACCCCGCCCCCTGCCGCGTTGCCATCATCGGCGACAATTTCATGCTGCCGTCGATGTTCGAGCGCGCGCTGCGCGCCGCCTGCGGCGAACGCGTCGCTCTGCGCAGCCTCACGCTGCCCTGGCCGG
>JAKBCB010000019.1 GCA_021808185.1 Pseudomonadota bacterium | reverse complement strand
CGCGCGCGCAACGGACCCGCCTCGTCTCGCACATCGACTGCCCAGGCGGCGGGCAGGTCTGGGTGGATGGAACCACGCTGTTCGTAGCGCATATGCGCCGGCCGGCTGGCACTCGCACAAGGTGCGCGCGCGCGACGGGCTGATGATCGTCAACCATGAACGCCTGGGCAGCGACAATCCTGAATTCGGCGGCGGCCTCGGACTGTACGACGTGTCGCGGCCGGCCACGCCCCGGCTGATCCATAGATGGCGCACCGCCGGCAGCGGCGTGCACCGCTACGATTTCGACAGGCGTTATACCTACATCTCGCCGACCGCCGAGGGCTTCGTCGGCAACATCGTGATGATCCTCGACCTCGCCGATCCCACGAAGCCGGTGGAAGCAGGGCGCTGGTGGATTCCCGGCCAGAACGCGGCGGCCGGCGAGCGATATCCCTGGGATGGCTGCGTGAAGCCGCGCTGCCATCACCCTTTGCGCATGGGCGACCACCTTTACGTCTCCTATTGGCATCACGGTCCGTTCATTCTCGACATTTCCGACCTCGCCCACCCGCGCGCCGTCGCCGCCGTGAATTCCTCCCGCGCGCATCCGCACCCCACGCACACCTGCCTGCCGGTGCCGCAGCCGATCATGGGGCGGCAGATCATGGTTGTCGCCGACGAGGACGTGGCCAAGCTACGCCCATCCCCGCCCGCCTTCGCCTGGGTGTACGACATCACCGACGAACGCCAGCCGATGCCCATCGCCACCTGCCGCGTTCCGGGGCTCGACCCAGACGGCGCGCCGCAGGCGCCGATGACCAGCTGTCACCAACCCTCCGAGGTATATTCCGGCACCATCATTCCATTCGCGTGGTTCGCGCAGGGGCTGCGGCTGTTCGACCTCGCGGACCCGTTCGCGCCGCGCGAAATCGGCTGCTACGAGCCGGACGTGCCGGCGGGCTGCGAGCAGGTCTCCTCCAACGACGTCACCATGGACCGGCGCGGCCTAATCTACCTGACAGACCGGCAACACGGCGTGGATATCATCGAGTTCCTGGGGAAAAGATGAGCGGAATCGAAGTCTTTGGCCCGAAGAATCCGAATCTGCCATTCCATCCGGCGGTGCGCGCGGGCGACTTCGTGTTCATCTCCGGTCAGGTCGCCAAGGACGAGAACGGCACCATGCTCGGCGGCACCATCGAGCAGGAAACGCGCGGCTGTATCGAGGCGCTGCGGCGTGCCCTCGCGGCCGGCGGCTGCATGCTCGACGACGTGGTGAAACTCACGACCTACCTGGAGGAAGCACGCGATTTCGGCCCCTACAATGGCGTGTGCAAGGAATACTTCCCCGAAGGCCGCCTCGCCCGCACCACCGTCGAGGCGCGCGCGGTGATCTCCACCCGGATCGAGATGGACTGCATCGCCTACATGACGCAAGGCACGATGCGATGACAGGGAACTCGCGAACATGCTGAAGCTGCTCGGCCGCCTCACATCGGGCAACGTGCAAAAGGTCGTCTTCGCGCTGGAGGAGCTGAAACTGCCGTACCAGCGAGAGGATTACGGCCGCCAGTTCAACAACACGCAAACCCCGGATTACGGCGCGCTCAATCCCACGCGCAAGGTGCCGACGCTGCTCGACGGCGATCTGGCGATCTGGGAGAGCCACGCCATTCTGCGCTACCTCGCGGCAAAATCCGGCAGCGATCTCTATCCCACGGGCCTTGCGGCGCGCACCCATGTGGACCGCTGGATGGACTGGCAGCTCGCCTCGCTGAATGCCCCCTACGTCGCGGCCTTCCTGGAGACGCGCAAGCCGGAAGCCGAGCGTAACCCGGATATTCTCAAGCCGCTACGGCCGCGTCACCGGCGTCGAATACATCGCCGACGGCTTCGCCTGCCGCATCGTGCTGCTGCGTCCGGAAAGCCGGGGCGAGGTCGGCCTCGCTTCGTCCGATCCGTTCGCCCTCGCCCGCATCCGGCAGAATTTTCTCTCGACCGCGCAGGACCGCCGCACGCTGCGCGACGGCGTGGGGCTGTTCCGCGACATCGCCCGGCAAGGCCCGTTGCCGCGCTTCATCGCCCGCGAACTCGCCCCGGGTGCGGACGTCACCAGCGATGCGGATCTCGATGCCTTCATCCGCCGCACCAGCATCACCGTGACCGCCCGCCGCTCCCGCCCCTGGCTGTGTGAGCCTGGCGCGCGGCCGGGGTCACGCCTGTTCAAACCTTGCCGGCGTGTGCGGTCATCGCCACGGCCTGCCTCACCGCCGCGCGCAGGCTCGCGGCACTCGCGCGCCCGGTGCCGGCGATGTCGAACGCGGTGCCGTGATCGACGCTGGTGCGCACGAAGGGCAGGCCCACGGTGATGTTCACGCCATGGTCCAGGCCGAGGTACTTGATCGGGATAAGACCCTGGTCGTGGTACTGCGCCACCACGACATCGAACTCGCCCCGCCGCGCGCGCATGAACACCGTGTCGCCGGGGTACGGCCCTGAGGCGTCGATGCCCTCGGCACGGGCCTGGGCGATGGCGGGGGCGATGATGTCACCGTCCTCGTGCCCGAACATCCCGTCCTCGCCGGCATGGGGGTTGAGCCCGGCGACGGCGATGCGCGGCCGCTCAAGGCCGAATTGCCGCACCGCCGCCGCCGCCAGCCGGATCGCCCGCAACTCCGCCGCCGGCGTCACCGCGCGGATCGCATCTGCCAGCGAGACGTGGATGCTGACCAGCAGCACGCGCAATTCATCGTTCGCCAGCATCATCGCGTAATCGGTGGTGCCGGAGCGTTCGGCCAGAATCTCGGTGTGGCCGGGATAGGGCACGCCGGCCGCGTGCAGCGCCAGCTTGCTGATCGGTGCCGTGACGATGGCCGCGATCCGGCCGGCGAGCGCCTCGTCGATCGCGCGCGTGATATAGGCGTAGGCGGCGGCACCGCAGCGCGCGTCCACGCGGCCGAACGCCAGATCGTCCGGCAGATCGCTGGCGCCGACCACCTCGATGCGGCCCGGCGCGCCGGTCGCGGCTTCCGGCCCGGCCACGGCGATCACCGGCAGCGTCGCGCCGACGATCCGGACCGCGCGGCGCAGCACGCCCACATCGCCGATCACCACGCAGCGTGCCGCGCCCCCCTCGGCGAACAGGCGCGCCACGATCTCCGGGCCGATCCCGGCCGGATCGCCCAAGGTGATCCCGATCGGCGCGTCTGGCATGCACGTCGCTCCGCTGCTATCCGCCCCGATGTAACCTGCCGCCGGCCCAAGGCCATCCAGCCTTCGCCGCAGGGCAGGCCCGACAGGCAGGAGACTCGAGACGCATGGCCGAGCACAAGCCGCTCGCTCCACCGGACCCCGCCCTGGCCGATGTGGCCGGCGCGCTCGAACGCAACGGCTTCGCCTTCGCGCGCGCCACGGCGGTCCGCCCGCTGCTGGAGCGGGCAGGAATGCGGGACTGGCCGGAGTTCGCGGCAAGCTGGGACGACCTGGGGCTCGACCGCTACATGGCGGATGGCGGCCGCTACCGAAGCCGGCGTTTCGCGGCCTTCGCCGTGGCCGCCGGGACCGCGCGGCGCAAGCCGGCGCAGCCGCACTACCAGAGCCGCGACTACAACCCGCTCAACGGCGGCATCGCCCGCTGGTTCGATCCGGTGACGGAGGCGATCGCCGCGCATCCGGCGATGCTCGCGATCCTGCGCACCTGCGACACGCTGTTCACCGGTCTCACCCCCGCCGCGCTGCGGCCCGAGGCGTGGCATGTCGAGGTCCATCAGTTCCGCATCGAAGCCCGCGCCGACGTGGCCGGCCAGCCGACGCCGGAGGGGATGCACCGCGACGGCGTGGACTGGGTGCTGGTGCTGCTGGTCCGGCGCGAGAATGTGGCCAGCGGCGAGACCCGCATCGCCGACCTGCGGCGCAATCCGGGGGACAGCTTCACCCTGGCCGAGCCGATGGACGCGGCGCTGGTGGACGACAGCCGCGTGTATCACGGCGTCACCGCCATCCGCCCGCTGGACCCGGCCCGGCCGGCATTCCGCGACGTGCTCGTCGTCACCTTCCGCCGCGAATAGGAGAGCCCGCATGGCGCGCCTCAGCGTCAACCTCAACAAGATCGCGCTGCTGCGCAACGCCCGCGTGACCGGCGTGCCCGACCTGGCCCGCTTTGCCACGCTCGCGCACGCGGCCGGCGCGCAGGGCCTGACCGTGCACCCGCGCCCGGACGAGCGGCACATCCGCCGCGCGGACGTGTTCATGCTCGCCGATCTGATGCGCCCGTGGCGGCCGGACTGCGAATTCAACATCGAAGGCTACCCCGATGCGCCGTTCCTCGACCTCGTGGCGCGGGTGCGACCGGAGCAATGCACCCTGGTGCCGGACGCGCCGGGCGTGCTGACCTCGGACGAGGGCTGGCGGCTGGACGCGGCGCAAATGCCGGTGCTGCGCGCCGCGCTGGCCGGCCTGCGCCGCGCCGGCTGCCGCGTGATCCTGTTCGTGGACCCCGCTCCCGCCGTGGTGCCCCGCGTGCGCGAGGCCGGGGCGGACGGCATCGAGATCTACACCGGCGGATACGCCGCCGCCTTCCGCGCTGGCGGGCATTTACCGCTGCTGCAAGCCTGCGCCGCCACCGCGGCGGCGGCGGCCCGGATCGGGCTCGCGGTCAATGTCGGCCACGACCTCAATCTGGAGAACATCCCGCCCCTGGTCGCGGCGCTGCCCAGCCTCGCGGAGGCGTCCATCGGACACGAACTGACCGCCGATGCGCTGCTCATGGGATGGACCACGGCGATCGCCGCCTATCGCGCGGCGCTGGCCGGCCCCCCGCTCGCGCCCGGCGCTACATGATCCTCAGCCGGGCGAACACCGGCAGCTTCGCCACATCCAGCACCGCGGCGAACACCACCGCCGCGCCCAGCGTCGCGCCCACCACCGGCGCCGGCAGCGGCGCCATCAGAATCCCGCCGACGGCAAGCACGACGCCAATCGCCACGTCCGCCACCGACGACGCCACCAGCCACAGGCTCGGGCGCGTGCCCCAGGAGCGGCGGCGTTGCCGGATCGCGTACAGCGCCGCCTGACTGCCGAACACCATCGCGATGAAGGCCAGCGTCCGCAGCGGCGCCGCCTCCAGCCGCAGCACGAACGCCCCGGTCGCCAGCACGCCGGTGCAGAACGCCAACTGGCACAGGCCGATCACCGCCCCGGCAATCGTCAGGTTGCCGATGCGCCACGCATTCGGCGCCACGGAGGGCCGCACGTTGTCGGTGGTCAACGACATCGCGAGGAAGTCGCCGGCGATCATCAGGATCACCATCAGCAGCGGCGTCAGCACGGCATGGCCCGTCATCAGCAGGCCGACGATCAGGAACAGCACGCCGACGATCTTCTTGATGATGGAGTTCAGCGTGTAGGTCAGGATGCGCTGGAAGGTGATTCGGCCTTCCTTGACCGCGGCCACGATGCCGCCCAGCCCGGGTTCGGTCAGCACCATGCCGGCCGCCGACTTGGCGACGTCGGTCGCCGTCGAGACCGCGATGCCCATCTGCGCCTGGCGCAGCGCCGGGGCATCGTTGGCGCCGTCGCCGCACATCCCGACCGTGTGGCCACCGGCCTGGAACGCCTTGACGAGCTTGTATTTGTCCTCCGGCAGTACGCCCGCGAACACAGCGAAGGTCCCGGGGCGCACGCCCTCCGGGATCGGCCCGGGCGGGCAGACCGCGCCATCGAGCCCGACCGCGCGCGCGACGATCGCGGCGGTGGTGGCCCCGTCGCCCGTCACCATCACGGTGCGCACGCCCAGGCCGAGCAGTTCGCTGACAAGAGCTGCCGAGTCCTGGCGCGGCGGGTCGCTCAGCGCGATCAGTCCCACCAGCGACATCCCCGCCGGCGCCCCCGCCGCGACCGCCAGCACGCGAAACCCCTTGGCGGCCAAATCCTCCGCCGCCGCCTCCGCGCCCGGCGACGGCCGCGCGAGCCTCGCCACCACGGCGAAGGCCCCCTTGACCACCCGCAGCGTCTCCCCCCCGGAGTCCGCGACCGTGGCCTCCGCCATCTTCGTCGCCGGATCGAACGGCGTGAATGCGATCAGCGCCGGTGCCCCCGCGCCCGCCTGCGCGCGCGCGGCCACGCGGATTGCGGCATCGACCGGGTCCTGGCCGCCATCCGAACTGGCCAGCGCCGCGAGCGTCAGGACCCGCGCCGCGTCGGACCCCGGCATGGCGTGAACCGTCGTCACGCTCAGCGCGTTCCGGGTCAGCGTGCCGGTCTTGTCCGAGCACAGCACATCCATCGTCGCCGCCTCGTCCACCGCCGAAAGCCGCGTCGGCAGCACGCCGCGTCTGGCCAGGGCGCGCGCGCCGAGCGCCGCGGCCAGGGTGAAAGTCGCCGGCAGCGCCACCGGGATCGATGCAAGCACCGCCGTCAGCACCAGGGGCACGATCTCCGCCAGCGGCAGCTTCAGCGCGTATGCGTACCCGACCAGCAACACGATCACGACACCGCTGAAGCCCGCGAGGTTGCGCACCACTCGCAGCACCGCCTTCTGCTGCGAACTGACGACGTGCGCGGTGCGCACCAGCTCCGCCGTGCGGCCGAACTTCGTGCGCGTGCCCGTCGCCGTCACCTCCGCCACCGCCTCGCCGCGCCGGACCAGCGCGCCCGCGAAGGTCCGCGCCCCCGCGCCTGCCTCGACCGGCACCGATTCGCCGGTGAGCATGGACTGGTCGAGCAGCACATCGCCCTCGATCAGCGTGACGTCGGCCGCCACCACGCCGCCGAGCGAGAGCTTGACGACATCGCCCGGCACCAGCTCATCGGCCGGCAGGCTCATCCAGGCGCCATCGCGCCGCACCGAGGCGGTCAGCGCCAGCCGCGACTTCAGCGCCGCGAGCGTGGCCTGCGCGCGCCCTTCCTGAAACAGCCCGAGCGCGGCGTTGAACACAAGCAGGGCGGCGATGATCGCGGCCTCGGTGTCGTGTCCCAGCACCACCTGGAGCACCACCGCCGCTTCCAGCATCCACGGCACCGGCGCCCAGAACTTGCCCAGCGCCCGGCGCCATGGCTGCTCGGCGGTGTCCGGCATGGCGTTGCGGCCGAACTGGCGCAGCCGCAGCCGGGCTTCCTCGCCGGTCAGCCCGGCGGGCGGCGCGGATGGGCTTGCGGGCATGGGCAGGTCGGCGCCGGACATGGTTGCATCCCGTATGGCGATTGCAGGCGGAGGCCGCGCCGCGCGCACGGACCGGCGGCGATGCGGCCCTTGCGCATTTGTCTATGGCACGTGCCGGCTGCCAACTCCCGACGCGTCGATGCGACGCGATCGTGTCGGCCGTTCATAGGCTGATGATCGGGAACGGAGTCGCGCGGGACGGTGGTGGAGCTGAGGGGAATCGAACCCCTGACCTCCTCATTGCGAACGAGGCGCTCTCCCAACTGAGCTACAGCCCCATCCCGCGTCGCAGTCGCGTCCGGCCGGGGCCGTCCGCAGGCGGCGGACAATGCTGATGCGGTGGGGGCAAGTCAAGCGGGGGGTTGGCCGGTTTATCTCACCGCTCGCGGCATCGCAGACCCGCGCGGATGGCGTCCGTCCCGGTTGCGGAGGGAATTGGCCGCCTGTAGGGTCCGCCGTCCTTGCAGGAGCGTGGCGTGCTTACAATCGTCTTCAACGTGGCCGAAGAACTGCTCAGCCTGTACCGTTGGGCGGTCATCCTCGCGGCGGTCTTCAGCATGCTGGTGTCGTTCGGCGTGCTCGACACGCGCAACCGGCTGGTGTGGACCATCGGCGATTTCCTGTACCGCATCACCGAGCCGGCGCTGCGGCCGTTGCGCCGCTTCGTGCCGAACATCGGCAATATCGACATCACCCCGATCGTCCTGCTGGTGATCCTGTGGGCGGCGCAGCAAGTGCTGCAACGCATCTACTTCGCCCTTGTCACCGGCTCGGTGCAGGGGCTGCTGTTCTGATGGCATTCTGGCGCACGGCGGAGGGGGCCGTGCTGGTGCTGGTCAAGGTGCAGCTGAAATCCCGCCGCCCTGGCGTGCAGGGACGGGTGCCCGCGACCGAGGGCGAGCGGCTGCGCATCGGCGTGACCGAAGCCGCCGAGGACGGGCGCGCCAACCGCGCCGCCTGCGCCACCCTCGCGCACGCGCTGGACGTGCCTGTCTCGACGGTCGCGGTCCAGGCGGGCGCGACGTCGCGGGAAAAGACGCTCCGCGTTTCCGGCGACCCGGAACGCCTGACACCACGGCTGGAGGCGCTATGACGGCGAAGATCATCGACGGCAAACAGGTCGCGGCCCGGCTGCGCGAGAGCGTGGCGGCGCGCACAGCACTGCTGCCCTTCAAGCCCGGCCTCGCGGTGGTTCTTGTGGGTGAGGACCCGGCCAGCACGGTGTATGTGCGCAACAAGGATCGCGCCGCCAACGCCGCGGGCATCGCCGCCAGCACCCTGCGCCTGCCTATGGAGACGACGCAGGCCGAATTGCTCGCCACCATCGCCCGGCTGAACGCCGACAACGACGTGGACGGCATCCTGGTGCAATTGCCACTGCCGCCGCAGATCGACGCGCGCGCGGTGATCGAGGCGATCGACCCGGCCAAGGACGTGGACGGATTTCATCCGGTCAATGTCGGCCGTCTGCACGACGGGCGCGCGACACTGGTCCCGTGCACGCCGCTCGGCGTGATGAAACTGCTGGCCGAGGCAGGGGTAAGCCTGCGCGGCACGCGCGCGCTGGTGCTGGGCCGCTCCTCCATCGTCGGCAAGCCGGCCGCCGCCCTGCTGACGGCGGCGGACGCGACCGTGACCATCGCCCACTCGCGCACCCGCGACCTGGCGGCGGAATGCCGCCGCGCCGAGGTGCTGGTGGCCGCCGTGGGGCGCGCCGAACTGGTGCGCGGCGATTGGATCGCCACCGACGCCGTGGTGATCGACGTCGGCATCAACCGGCTGCCGGACGGGCGGCTGGTGGGCGACGTGGCGTTCGACGAGGCCGCCACCGTGGCCGGCGCCATCACCCCGGTGCCGGGCGGGGTCGGGCCGATGACCATTGCCTGCCTGCTCGAGAACACGGTGACGGCGGCGGTGGCGCGCCGGGGCTGACACGGCAGGCGTGATCCGCTGGGTGCGGCTGGACGGCTGGTGAAGCAGGCGCTTAGGCTCCACGGCACAAAGTCCACGGCTTAGAGGTCGAGAGGCAGGGCATGGGTCAGCCGGCGGCACGGATCGGTGACAAGGTTCTGCAAACCGGGCCGCATTGCCATGCCCCGATCCATCCGGCCGCCCTGGTTCCCACGCCCCTGCCGCACCCGCCGATGCCGCTGACCATCGCGTCCGGCTCGCCGAATGTCATGATCGGCGGCATGCCCGCCGCGCGCGTGACCGATCAGACCGTGCCATGCATGATCCCTGCCTGCGTTCCGGGTGGGCCGGGGATCATCGGCAAGGGCTCGGCCGGCGTGATGATCAACGGTTTGCCGGCCGCCCGGGCGGGCGACATGACCATGCACGCGGCCTGCGTCGGGCCGATCCCGGGACCGACCGGCAACATCATCCCGCCCTGCTGCCCGACGGTGCTGATCGGCGACGTCGGTGGCGGCGGTGGCGGTGGCGGAGCCGGGGCTGGCGGAGCCGGGGCTGGCGGCGCGGGTGGCAGCGGTGCGGGAGCAGCCGCGGCGGCCGCCGCGGCACCGGCGGGGGCGGCGCCCGCGCCCGCCTCCACCGGCCTGGGCAAGGATGTGGACGCGCTCGCGGCAAAATCGCCGACGCTGACCAACAACATCGACGCGCTGAAGAAAGATGGCTGGACCATCGAGTACGGGCCTGCCGGCAAAGGCAGCTTCACCGACCGGACCGCCAAGAAAATCGTCATCGACAGCAACGAAAAGGGCGATGCCAACGCCGTGGCGCAGACGCTGGCGCATGAGAGCGGCCATGCCCGCTACACCCCGGACCCCTACGTTCCGCCGACCGGCCTCACCCGCGACCAATACGTGCAGCGCAATGTCGATCGCAGCCTGAAGGACGAGGGCGAGGCGACCATGACCAACGCCCAGGTCCGCCAGGAGATCCTCAAGAACGGCGGCCCGGACATCGGCATCGCCGGCGCGCAGGCAAACCAGTACGCCAGGCTCGCGGCGCAATACCCGGACCCGAATGATCGCGACAAGGCGCGCGAGGCGATCGGACAGGTCTTCGCCAATGGCGAACATCCCAGCACCGACCCCTCCAAAACCTATGGTCAGTATTATGCGGCGCCGTTCGAAAAATACTGGGATCAGAATGTCGCGAAAAAGCCATGAATCGGCGATGGTTGCTCCAGGCAACCGTCGTCCTGGCGCTGCTTGAGATGGGGCCTTCTGCCATGGGTGCGGACGAACGGGTGCTGGACGCGGTGGACAAGCTGGTCGAATCGCGCGGCACGAGCAACGCGGACCTGGATCGGCTGCTGCATCTGATGCTGGCGGAGCAGGGCTCGACCGAATACTTCGAAATCCGCGTGGGTGATTTCCCGCCGCGCAGCCCCTTCTCGCACATCGAGGTGCGCAAAGCCCGCGACCCGAACCAGCGCAAGGGCCTGATCGTGCTCGATATCAAGACCGAACCCTGCGTGTCCGCGCGCGCGGTTATGGATCGGTACGGCGCACCCGAGGACATCGCGCCGCCGCTGGCCGGCGGGCCGCCGGACCGCCCGACCGATTGGAGCTATCCGCGCCCTTGGGGAAAGCTCAGCTTCGGGATCGTGAGCACGGCGGATGGCGAGTGTCTGAGCCGCGCGGTCATCGACTGGGCGAAATAACCGGCGCCACACGCTAGGGGGCGGCGACGCCGGCCCGCTCGCGCCGGCTGTCCGTACGCAACTGCCCGCACGCCGCCAGGATGTCGCGCCCGCGCGGGGTCCGCACCGGCGAGGAAAACCCTGCGTCCATCACGATATTGGCGAACCGGTCAATCGCGGCCGCCGTGCTGGTCTCGTAGGGGCTGCCCGGCCACGGATTGAACGGAATGAGGTTCACCTTCGCCGGAATCCCCGCGATCAGGCGGATCAGCTCGTGCGCGTCGGCGGGCGAGTCGTTGATGCCCTTCAGCATCACGTACTCGAACGTGATCCTGCGCGCGTTGCTGGCGGCCGGGTAGCGGCGGCAGGCGGCGATGACCTCCGCGATCGGGTATTTGCGGTTCAGCGGCACAATCTCGTCGCGCAGCTCGTCACGCACCGCGTGGAGCGACACCGCCAGGTTCACGCCAAGTTCCGCCCCCGCGCGGTCCATCATAGGCACCACGCCGGAGGTGGACAGCGTGATGCGCCGGCGCGACAGCGCGATGCCCTCGCCGTCCATCACGATGGTCATGGCGCGAGCTACGTTCTCGTAATTGTACAGCGGCTCGCCCATGCCCATCAGCACGATGGTCGAGAGTAGGCGCGGCGTCTCCCCGCGCGGGCTCGGCCATTCGCCGTAGCTGTCGCGCGCGGCCATGAATTGGCCGACGATTTCCGCGGCACCGAGGTTGCGCACCAACGCTTGTGTCCCGGTATGGCAAAAGCGGCAGGACAGGGTGCAGCCAACCTGGGAAGAGATACAGACGGCGCCGCGATCCTCCTGCCGGTCGGGAATATAGACCGTCTCCGCCTCCTGTCCGTCGCGGAACCGGAACAGGAATTTTTTCGTCGCGTCTTCGCTGGTCTGCACGACGGCGGCTTCGGGCCGGCCGACAATGAACTGTTCCGCCAGCTTCGCCTGCAACGGCTTGGCGATGGTGGACATGCGCGAGAAATCGGTTTCGCCGCGATTGTAGATCCAGTGCCAGAGCTGCTTGGTCCGGAACGGCGCCTCGCCGATCTCGGCCATTTCCGCGGCCAGTTCGGCGCGCGACAGCCCGACCAGATCGCGCCGCCCGTCCGCCAGTTGCGCCGGCGGCGGGGCAAAGCGCGCGGTCTTGGCCAGGATGCGGGCGCGTTCCGCCTCCGTCAGGTCCAGCGCCGCGCTCACGGCGCGGCCTTGCCAGCCGGGCACGCCTTCACGATGGCGGCATAGGCGGCATGGAACCCCTTGAGGCTGAACGTGTCGGCTACCTCGACGCTTTTGGGCGCGGGCGAGGTGGCGACAACCTGCCTGCCCTTGAGGAAGGCCTGCACCGTGGCATGCCCGTCGCGCGCGAAGGCGGAGCGCTGCGCGGTGTAGAAATCCAGCGGCGGCTGCGCGTCGATCGCCACGGCAACGGAGGCATTTTGTGTATAGGCAAATCCGGCGCTGATGGCGACCGCATCCCGCCCGCCTGGCCGTTCCGTCACGGTCAGAACGACATCGCCACGACCACTGAGCACCGCGCTGGAGGATTGCGCGCGGGTGAACGCATAGCAGACGGTCTGCCCCGCTTCCTTGTTGGTCGCCGCCGTCCATTCGTCGAACTTGCCGATCGCCTTGGGCCCGGCGGGCTTGGCGGTCTTGCTGGGCTTGGCGGGCGTCTTGACCGTTTGCGCCTGCGCGGCCGGCGCCCACGGGGCGGGGGCGGCGAGGACGCCGGCAAGGACGAGAATCAGGACGGAAAAGCCGGGGTGTGCGCGCATGGGCGGAGACATACGGTCAGGGTCGGCGGCGAACAAGCGCCCGCGCATCATGCCTCGGTATCGCCGGCCGGGGCGGCGGAGGCGATCCAGGCGGGCACGTGGCGGCGGAACACCGGCGCGCCGTGGCTCGCGGCGGGCTCCAGCGGTTCGCCGCCGCCGCTGCCCACCGGGCGCTCGGCGAAGCGGCCGTGCTGCAACATCCGGTCGTACAGCACCAGCGCCCCGGCCACCGCGAGGTTAAGCGCGAAGCGCGTCGGGATGCGCACCACATGCCGGCAGCGCGCCAGCATGGCGTCCGACAGGCCGGCGCGCTCCGGGCCCAGCACATAGGCGGCACTCAGCGGATGGCGGAAGCTGGGCAACTCGATGGCGTCGTCCAGCAACTCGATCCCGACCAGTTCGCACCGTTCTGGCAACGCCATGGCCTCCACCGAGGGGAAGCGCCACAGCGGCACATGGCTCGGCGCATCGGCGGTGTCGGCGGCGCGGGAGGCGCGGGTGTCGAAGCCGGCGCCGACGGTGAAACAGAAAGACGCGCCGAAGGCATGCGCGGTGCGCAGCAGCGCGCCCACGTTGGCGGATTTGGAGACGCCCTCCACCCCGATGCCGAAATAGCCGCGTGGTCTGGCCGGATGCATCGCACGGGTCTAGGCCACAAGCCGTCACCGCCGCAACGCCAGACGGGCACGAACCACGCCGCGTGTGCGTTGCATGGCAGGATACCGCCGAAATTCTCTTTCTTAAACGTGGAATTTCTTATATGACGACGCACACGGTTAGAACGGTTGGGGTGGTCGGATCATGCAGGCCAAGGTCAAGACAAAGGGCGCGGCGCAGCCGCTGGTGGTCACCGCCAACCGGCTGCGCGACGGCCGCGTGGTCTGGCTCGCCGGGGGCGGACGCTGGTCCGTCCATGTGGCCGAGGCCGCCATCTTTGTGGGCGAGGCGGTGGAAAGCGGCTTGGCGCTCGGCGCCGCGGCCGAACGCCGGCAGGAGATCGTGGCCCCCTACGCGGTCGAGGTGACTCTGGGCGCCACCGGCCCCAAGCCCCTGCGCGCCCGAGAAAAATACCGCGCCGAGGGGCCGAGCGTGGCCGCCGGCGCGCTCGCGGCCTGAACCGCGGCGAAGGAACCACGCGCATGGATATCATCGAGAGCCACATCGCCCTGCCGGCTGCCGCGCGCACCCGCGCCAGAATCTACCAATATGATGAGTATGATCGCGAGTTCCTGCGCGAGCGCGTCGGTGAATTCCGCGCCCAGGTGGAGCGCCGGCTGGCCGGCGCGCTGACCGAGGACGAGTTCAAGCCGCTGCGGCTGATGAACGGCCTGTACCTGCAGCTGCACGCCTACATGTTGCGCTGCGCCGTCCCGTACGGCGTGCTGAGTTCGCGCCAACTGCGCCAGCTTGCCCATATCGCCCGCACCTACGATCGCGGCTTCGGCCACTTCACCACCCGGCAGAACCTGCAATTCAACTGGATCAAGCTGGAACAGGCACCCGACGTGCTGGCAACGCTGGCCGAGGCCGACCTGCATTCGATCCAGACCAGCGGCAACTGCATCCGCAACGTCACCACCGATGAGTTCGCGGGCGCGGCCGCCGACGAGGTGGTGGATCCGCGCGTCTATGCGGAGATTCTCCGCCAATGGTCCACGTTGCACCCCGAGTTCAGCTACCTGCCCCGCAAATTCAAGATCGCCATCACCGGCGCCCCGAACGACCGCGCCGCGATCCAGGTGCACGACATCGGCCTCGTCGCCAGGCGCGGCCCGTCCGGCGAGACCGGGTTCGAGGTCTGGGCCGGTGGCGGCCTCGGCCGCGTGCCGCTGATCGGCACCAAGCTGCGCGACTGGCTGGATGAGCCGGATTTCCTGTCCTACATGGAAGCCATCCTGCGCGTGTACAACGCGCTCGGCGGGCGGGAGAACATCCACAAGGCGCGCGTGAAAATCCTGCTGCGCGACGTGGGCGCGGCCCGCTTCATCGAAATGGTGGAGCAGGAATTCGCCACCCTGCCGCGCGGAAAATTCCGGCTGGAGCCGGAGGTAATCGCTGCGATCCGCGCGCATTTCGCACCGCCGCCGTTCGAGACCCTGCCGCACGCCGAGGCCACGTTGGCGCGCCAGGTCGCGGCCGACGCGGCATTCGCCGACTGGGTCGCGCACAACACGCACCCGCACCAACGGCCGGGCTACATCTCGGCGGTGATTTCGCTGAAACCCATCGGCGGCATTCCGGGCGATGCCACCGCCGAGCAGATGGACGCGGTCGCCGACCTCGCCGACCGGTACTCGTTCGACGAAATCCGCGTGACGCATGTGCAGAATCTGGTGCTGCCGCATGTCCGCCAGGACGAACTGTTCGACCTCTGGCGGGCACTGGACGCGCTGGGCCTCGCCACGCCCAATATCGGCACGGTGACGGACATTATCGCTTGCCCGGGGCTGGACTATTGCAGCCTCGCCAACGCGCGCGCGATCCCGGTGGCGCAAATGCTGTCGGAGCGGTTCGCCGACCTGCAACGGCAATACGAGATCGGGCCGATCAGCATCAACATCTCCGGCTGCATCAACGCCTGCGGCCACCACCATGTCGGTGCCATCGGCATTCTCGGCGTCGATAAGAAGGGCGAGGAATACTATCAGATCACTCTCGGCGGCTCGGCCGGCAACGACGCCGCCATCGGCGAGATCGTCGGCCCGTCCGTGCCGTACGAGGGCGTGGTGGGTGTGGTGGAAACGCTGATCCGCACCTACCTCGCGCGGCGCGAACCGGGCGAGACGTTCCTGGCGGCCTATCGCCGCCTGGGCATGGCCCCATTCAAGGAGGCTCTGCATGCCGCTGCTTGAGAATGGCCGGCTGGCCGAGGACCGTTTCGTGGTGGTCGCGGACGACGCCCCCCTGCCGTCCGACGCGCCCGCACTGATTGCTTTCGCGCGGCTGCAACGCGAGGCCGAGGCGCTCGCGGGTCGCAATGCCGCGTTGGGCATCCAGGTCGCCTCGGCGACCGCGCCGGAGGATATCGCGCCGTTCCTCGACCGGGTGGCGCTGGTGGTGGTGGAGTTCCCGAAATTCCGCGACGGGCGCGGCTTCAGCATCGGCCGCGCGCTGCGCGAGCGGTACGGGTACACGGGCGAGATCCGCGCCGTCGGCCATGTCCTGCCGGACCAGCATGCCTTCCTGCTGCGCTGCGGCTTCACCGCCGTGGCCGTGCCGGACGGGGCCGATCTCGCGCCCTGGGCCGCGGCACTCGGGCGCTTCCGCGTGGCGTATCAAGCCGGCATGGACGCCGCGACCCCGGTCTCCCTGCTGCGCCGGCGCATGGCGCTGAGCCGCGCGCTGGGCTGACCGCACGTCGGTTGCGGCGGCGCCCGCGCTCCGCTATAGCGACCGCCACGGAGTGCCGACGTAGCTCAGTGGTAGAGCAACTGATTCGTAATCAGTAGGTCGTCAGTTCAATCCTGACCGTCGGCACCAGTTTTTTCAATGGCTTAGCGGACAATTCTGATCACTGAACGCAACTGACACACACTGTCGGACGTTCGGAGTTTCTCGGCCCGTTTCCGGCGCGCCTGCGTGTTCCGCCGCAAGCTCCGGGGGCGGATCGCCGTCAGCAGCATCCACGAAACCGGCCCTTGCCGATTGCGTAGCGCGCGGCCTGGCGTTCGCGGAAAAACTCCTCGTAGGTCATCGCCGGCTTGTCCGGATGCTGGTCCCGCCGATGCGCGAGATACGTCTGGTAGTCGGGCACACCGACCATCAGCCGCGCGGTCTGCACGACACGCTCGCAGACCAGCCGGAGCCGTCCCGTGGCTGCCTCAGTCATCGCCTGCTCCGGCAAGCGCGCCAGCCGCGCCGATCTCGTGTGTCGTGATCCTGGGATCGCGTATCGCCTTGCGGCAATGGATCACGCCATAAACGACCATCACCACGACCACGACCGCAAACGCCCCCGCGAGGGTCGCATCGACATAGTCGTTGAAAACGATCTGGCCCATCTGCGAGAGCGATTTGGCGGGAGCAAGGACGGTGCCGGCAGCCAGAGCCTGACCGAACTTGGAGGCGTGACTGACGAACCCCACCGCCGCATCCGGGCTGAACACTTTTTCCAGCCCCGCCGTCACCGTGCAGGCCACCAGCCAAGCGGTCGGCGCGATGGTGACCCAGGCGTAGCGTTGGCGCTTCATCTTGAACAGCACGACCGTGCACAGCGTCAGCGCGATCGCGGCCAGCATCTGATTGGCGGTGCCGAACAGGGGCCACAGCGTCCAGATACCACCGAGCGGATCGATCACGCCCTGATAAAGGAAATACCCCCACAGCAGGCACGAGAGGGCGGAACCGATGATGTTGTTCGCCCAGGATTCTGTCGCCCTGAACGCGGGCACGACATTGCCAACCAGATCCTGGATCATGAAGCGGCAGACCCGGGTGCCGGCATCGACCGTGGTGAGGATGAACAGCGCCTCGAACAGGATCGCGAAGTGATACCAGATCCCCGCCATCGCCTTGCCGCCGAGGAATCCGGACAGGATGCTGGCCATGCCGACCGCGAGTGTCGGCGCGCCGCCGGTGCGCGACAGGATCGAGCTTTCGCCCACGTCGTGCGCGACCTGGGTCAGCATATCCGGCGTGACGACGAAGCCCCATGACGAGATCACCTGCGCGGCATGGCCCGGATCCGTCCCGATCAGCGCGGCCGAGCTGTTCATGGCGAAGTACACGCCGGGGTGGATCACCGTGGCGCCGATCATCGCCATGATGCCGACCAGCGATTCCATCAGCATTCCGCCATAGCCGATCATGCGGATCTGCGACTCGTTCTCGATCATCTTTGGCGTCGTGCCCGAGGCAATCAACGAATGCCAGCCGGACACCGCGCCGCAGGCGATGGTGATGAACAGGAAGGGAAACAGCCCGCCCGCCCAGACCGGGCCAGTGCCGTCCACGAAGCGCGTCACCGCGCTCATCTGCAACTCGGGCCGCACGATGAGGATTCCGACCGCGAGCAGGAGGATGGTGCCAACCTTCAGGAAGGTGGACAGGTAGTCACGCGGGGCCAGCAACAACCACACCGGCAGCACCGAGGCGACGAAGCCGTAGCCGATGATCATGATCGCGAGCGTCTCGCCGCTCAGGGTGAACCAGGGCGCGAGCGCGGGGCTTTCCGAGACGGTCCTGCCGTAGATCAGTGCCGCCAGCATCAGCATGGCGCCCAGGATGGACATCTCGCCAATGCGGCCCGGCCGCAGGAAGCGGCTGTACACGCCCATGATCAGCGCGATCGGGATGGTGCAGACGACCGTGAACGTGCCCCACGGGCTGCCCGCCAGCGCCTTCACCACAACGAGGGCGAGGACCGCGAGAATGATGACGCAGATCATCAGCACGCC
>JAKBCB010000450.1 GCA_021808185.1 Pseudomonadota bacterium | reverse complement strand
GTAGCGCATGTCCGGCCGGCCCCAGATCTCCGGCAGGCCGCTGTCCACCGCCACTGCCTTGTGCCCGGCATCCACCACGGCCACGCCGGCACGCGCGGCACTCATCACGGTGGCGAGCACGAACAGAGATTGCCGGAACATGGCCACGCTCTGGCCGCTCTCGTCGCGGTTGCGGGCGTAATCGGCGTCCATGAAGCAGTAGCTGCCGGCCTGAAGCTCGGTGAACACGCCGCTCGATGCTTCGAGCGCGAACGTGCCGGTGCCGCCGCCGCCGACGATCGGGCAATCGAGGCCCACCTGGCGCAACTGCTCCACCGTGCGCCTGGCGGCGTCCGCCGTGGCGCCGATGGCGGCCGTCCGCTCGGCGAGGCTGCGCAGATGCTGCGCGCTGCCGTGGTACGCCTGGAGGCCGCCGAACGTCAGATGCCGAGACGCGGCGATGCGCTGGGCCAGTGCCACCGCGTCCGGCCCTGGCGCCACGCCGCAGCGCCCGCCGCCGGCGTCGATCTCCACCAGCACGGACAGCCGTACGCCGGCCGCTTCCGCCGCCGCCTCGGCCTGGGCCACGTGCAGCGCATCGTCGGCGCAGACGGCCACGCGGGCGATGCGCGACAAAGCGACGAGGCGGGCGAGTTTCGCGGCGCCGACGACTTCGTTGCTGACCAGGATGTCCGGCACGCCGCCCCAGGCGAGCGCCTCGGCCTCGGCCACTTTCTGCACGCACTGGCCGACCGCGCCGCGCGCGATTTGCAGGTGCGCGATCACCGGCGATTTGTGCGTCTTGGCGTGCGCCCGCAGCTTCGTGCGCGTGGCCCCGACGAAGGCGGCCATGGTGTCCAGGTTGTGCTCGAAGGCATCCAGGTCGAGCACCAGCGCCGGGGTGTCGATCTCGTCCTCGCGCATGCCGGGTTGGGCGGGCGGCGGTTGCAGCATGTGTGTTCTCACGGCCAGGGGCGGGGGGTGGTGGCTTGGGCGATCCAGGCTTGGGCGGGCAGGGGGCGGCGCGGGCCGCGCACGGTCAGGCGGACCCGTCGATAGCGCACGCCCTCATAGGCGTCCAACCGGCGCAGCGCGGTGGCGCCCACATCCACTGTTGCGCCGCGCACGCTGGCGCGGGCGCGGCGCAATGTGGGGTAGCGCGTGCCGCGCAGGCATACGCGCCGCCAGCCGGGCAGATCGGCCGGCGTCAGCCGCGGCAACCTGCCGGCGAAGCGCGCCAGCAGCTCCGGCCGCAGCAGCGTGCCGTACAGGAACAGGCGCATCGGCTCAGTGAAACGCGTAGGCGTCCATGCGCAGGATCGAGTACTGGGCGCTGCTGTGAACGTGCTCCGGCTTGGCATCCGGCCCGCCGGCACCCATCGCGACGTACAGCGGCAACAGGTGCTCGTCCGTCGGGTGGTTGCGCACGGCGTGCGGCGCGCGCTTGCGGTAGGCGAGCAGGTCCTCGCGCCGGTGCTCGCGGATGGCCGCGTCCATCCAGTTGGCGAACTCCGTCACGTCCGGCTGCACCGGCGCATCCACCGCCTGGCCGCGGAACCCGCGCAGGTCGTGGGTGAAGCTGCCGGAGCCGACGATCAGCACGCCTTCGGCCCGCAGCGGCGCCAGCGCCGCGCCGAGCTTTTCGTGATGCTCCGGGCCAAGATGGCTCTGCACGGAGACTTGCAGCACCGGAATGTCGTGCGCTGGATAGGCGAGCAGCAGCGGCACCCAGGCGCCGTGGTCCAGGCCGCGCCGCGTGTCCACCGAGCCGGGCATCCCCGCCGCCGCGAGCAGGCCGAGCACCCGTTGCGCCAGGGCCGCATCGCCGGGGGCGGGATATTTCATTTGGTACAGCGCGGCGGGAAAACCGTAGAAATCGTGGATCGTTTCGTTGACCGCGACCGCGTTCACCTCCGGTCGGTCGGTCTCCCAGTGCGCCGATGCCACGAGGATCGCCGTCGGTCGTTCCATGGTCGCCGCGAGGCCGCGCAGGAAGGTGGTGGCGGGACTGTCGATCAGCGGCAGGACCGGTGCGCCGTGGCTGACGAAAAGGGTGGGTAGCATCGGGGCTCTCCTTGTTGCCAGCCAAGGTAGGGCGCCGGGCGGGCGATGTCAGCGGGGGGCGGCGAAGGCTAATGGCGTTAGCCTTGCTCGGCGGCGTCCTCGGCCTCGGCGTCCAGCCAGCCTTCGTCCAGTTCCGGCAGCGGGATGGCGGCCAGCAGGCGCCGCGTGTAGGCGGCGCGGGGGGTGGCGAACAGGTCGGCGCAGGGGCCTTCCTCGACAATCCGGCCCTGGTGCATCACCACCACGCGCTCGCACAGCACGCGCACCACGCTGAGGTCGTGGGTGATGAAGGCCAGCGCGAGGCCCATGTCGCGCCGCAATTCCCGCAGCAGGTCGAGGATCTGCGCCTGGGTCGAGACATCGAGGCCGGAGACGATCTCGTCGGCCAGGATGAAGGCCGGTTCCGTGACGATGGCGCGCGCGATGCCGACGCGCTGGCGCTGGCCGCCGGAGAGTTGGTGCGGATAGCGGCCGGCGAAACGCGCCGGCAGGCCGGAGCGGTCGAGCGCGCGCAACACTTTTTGCCGCACATTCCCGGCTTCCCCGCGCGCCACCAGCGGCGCGGCGACGGAGGCGGCGATGGTGCGGCGCGGGTTCAGCGCGGACAGCGGGTTCTGGAAGATCATCGTCATGCGCGCCCGCAGCGGCCGCAGCGCGGCCTCGTTGGCGTGGGTGATGTCCTGGCCCTCGAACAGCACGCGCCCGCCGGTCGGCTCCAGCAGGCGCAGCAGGGCGCGGCCGAGCGTGGTCTTGCCGGACCCGGATTCGCCCACGATCCCCACCGCCTCGCCCGCGCGGATGTGGAAATCGACGCCGTGCAGGATGGAGATCAGGGGCGCCCGCCGGAACGGCCGCTTGCGGGTGGTGTCGGGCAGTGCCACGCGAAGCGCCTCGGCACGGATCAGTTCGTGGCTCATGGACGCGCCAGCAGGTCGGCGGGTAGCGGGCGCAGGGTCTCGCCGGGGCGGTCGTAGCGGGGCGTCGCGGCGAACAGCGCCTGGGTATAGGCGTGGCGCGGACGCAGGAAGATGTCGGCGACGGGCGCCTGTTCGACGATCTCGCCGGCGTTGAGCACCGACACCGCGTTGCAGATTTTTGCCACCACGCCGAGATCGTGCGTGACGAACAGCAGTGCCGTGCCGTGCTTGCGCTGCAACTCGCGGATCAGCCGGAGGATCTGCTTCTGCACCGTCACGTCGAGCGCGGTCGTCGGTTCGTCCGCGACGATGAGGCGCGGCTCGCAGGCGAAAGCGGTGGCGATCAGCACGCGCTGGCGCATGCCGCCGGAGAGTTCGTGCGGATAGCGGCGCAGCACGGCCCCGGGATCGCGGATGTGCACTTCGGCCAGCATCGCCAGCGCCCTGGCGTGAGCTTCCGCGTGCGACAGGCCGAGGCGCAGGCGCATCACATCCGTCATCTGGG
>JAKBCB010000449.1 GCA_021808185.1 Pseudomonadota bacterium | reverse complement strand
GGAGAGCACGTTCAGCAGCGTGGTCTTGCCCGAGCCGGACTCGCCCACCACGGCCAGCACCTCGCCGGGCCACAGATCGGCGCCCACCATGTCCAGCGCCGGAATCGGGCCGAAACGCAGCGACAGGTCGCGGGCGGAGAGCAGCGTGCCGTCGGTCATGCGCGCCGGCCCGCGCAGTAATCGGTGTCCGAGCAGCAGAACAGCCGCCCGCCGCGATCGTCCGTCACCACTTCGTCGAGGTAGGAGTCGGTGGCGCCGCACAGGCCGCAAGCGTGCGGGGCGCGGGTGGCGCGGAACGGGTGATCCTCGAAATCCAGGCTCGTCACCGTGGTCCAGGGCGGCACGGCGTAGATGCGCTTCTCGCGGCCGGCGCCGAACAGTTGCAGCGCCGGGCTCATGTGCAGTTTCGGGTTGTCGAAGGCCGGGATCGGGCTTGGCGACATCAAGTGGCGGAAATTCACCATCACCGGGTAGTCGTAGCTGATCGAAACATGCCCGTAGCGGGTGATGTCCTCGTACAGCTTGACGTGCATGGCGCCGTAATCGGCCAGCGCGTGCATTTTCTTCGTCTCGGCCCGGCTGGGTTCCAGTTTCGCCAGCGGTTCCGGCAGCGGTACCTGATAGACGAGGATCTGGTCCTCGCGCAGCTTCCGTTCCGGGATGCGGTGACGGGTCTGGATGATGGTCGCCTCCGCCGTGCGGGTCGTGGTACGCACGCCGGCGGTGCGGGCGAAGAAGCGGCGGATCGAAACCGCGTTGGTGGTGTCGTCGGCACCCTGGTCGATCACCTTCAGCACGTCGTCGGCGCCGAGCACGGCGGCCGTTACCTGGATGCCGCCGGTGCCCCAGCCATAGGGCAGCGGCATCTCGCGGCTGCCGAACGGCACCTGATGCCCGGGGATCGCCACCGCCTTGAGCAAGGCGCGGCGAATCATGCGTTTGGTCTGCTCGTCGAGATAGGCGAAGTTGTAGCCCTGGGTCATGGGGTGGCCTCCCCCCGGATGCGCCGCAGCACCTCCAGTTCGCTCTGGAAATCGACGTAGTGCGGCAGCTTCAGGTGCTCGACGAAGCCCGTGGCTTCGATGTTGTCGCAATGGCTGAGCACGAATTCGACATCCTGCGCCGGCCCCGTCGCGTCCTCGCCGAGTTCTCCCGCGCGCAGGGAGCGGTCCACCAGCGCCATCGCCATGGCCCGCCGCTCGCCCTGGCCGAAGGCGAGGCCGTAGCCGCGGGTGAACTGCGCGGGGGTGGTTTTCGAGCCGGCGAACTGGTTGACCATCTGGCATTCGGTGACGACCAGATCGCCGATCTCGATGGCGAAGCCGAGTTCCGGCGGCTCGATCTCCACCGCCACCTCGCCCATGCGGATTTCGCCCACGAACGGATGGGTGTGGCCGTAGCCGCGCTGCGTCGCGTAGCCGAGCGACAGCAGAAACCCCTCGTCGCCGCGCGCCAGCGCCTGCAAGCGCGCGTCCCGCGCCGCCGGGAATGCCAGGGGCTGCCGTGTCAGGTCGGCCGGCTCGCCGCCCGCGACAGGGTCGGGTTCGATCAGCCCTTCGTGGCCGAGGATGTCGTGCACCCGGGGGATGTCCGCCGCGTCCGGCGTGGCCAGCGGCGCGGGCGGCGGCGTGCCGCCCTCGGCGAGGGCGAAGTCGAGAAGCCGGTGCGTGTAATCGGTCGTGGGGCCGAGCATCTGCCCGCCCGGCAGATCCTTGAACACCGCCGAGATCCGGCGCAGCGGGCGCATCCGCCCGGTGTCCAGCGGGAGTGTCGCAGCGAAGCGGGGCAGAGTGGCGCGGTAGGCGCGCAGCAGGAACGCCGCCTCGATCAGATCCCCCTGCGCCTGCTTGATCGCCAGCGCCGCCAGATCCCGGTCGTACACCGAGCCTTCCGCCATCACCCGATCCACCGCCCGGCCAAGCTGGCTCGCGATCTGATCCACGCCGATCTCGTCCACGGCGGGGTCGCCACGCCGTGCCTCGGCGAGCCAGGCATGGGCGGCGTCGATGGCGCGCTCGCCGCCCTTGACCGCCACATAGGCCATCAGCCGGCCTCCACGGTGACACTGCGCGGCAGCGCCACCAGCGCGGCGCCCGCGACCAGCAGCAGGTCGAGGCCGCGCGGATACAGCGCGCGGTTCCCGGCCCAGATCTCCGCGAACCCGTCCGGCAGCCCCGCCACCGCCAGCGTCGCGGGTGTGCGCAGGCCAGGGCCGGAGAGCCGGAAGCGTCGGCCCTCGCCGATGGCGGCGACCTGGACGATGAGCGTCGCCGAGTCCTCCGGCGCCTCGTCGCTGCCGGCCGAGAGCCGCGAGAAATCCGGCAGCGTGTCAGCGACGACGAAAGCCGCGTCCGCTGGATCGGCGCAGAGCGGTGCGCCGGTGTGGAACGCCACCCACTCGCGCGCCGCCGCGAACGCCGGCGCGAGCCAGAGCCAGGTATCGGCATCGGCCAGCGTCAGCAGCAGCGCCGCCGTCGCGGCGGCGAGCGGGGGAGGGGGGTGCGGCGCCCCGCCGAGGCGGTGCAACTGGCCGGGATGGGCCATTGCGTCCAGTGCGGCGCGGAAGCTGCGTTGCGCGTCCGCCACCGGATCGGCGAAGCCGGGCAGGTCGAGGCTCATGAGCGCATTGTCGCCAGGGTGAAGAAATCCACGCGGGTGGCGGCGGCGCGGGCGGCGAGCGCGGCGCGACGCTCGGCCTCGCGCGCGGCCAGCGGCGCGATCACCGCGCGATGCAGCGCCTCGGCATGCGTCGGGGTCTGTAAGGCCGCGTCCAGCCGCGCCGCCAGTTCCGCCTTGGCGGTGTCGCGGCCGGCAATGGTGGCGTGGCCCACCACCCCCTCGGCACGGACGGTGCAGCGGGTGACGGTCATCTCGCCCAGGTTGAACGCCGCCCCGCCGCCGCCGGCACGGCCGCGCAGCATAACCAGCCCCACCTCCGGCCCGCGCAGGCGTGTGTGCGGCGGCAGCGGCGCGGCTTCGGCGAGACAGGCTTCGATGGCCGCGCGCTCGGCGCGGGCGAGCACGGACATCCAACGCTGGCGCTCGGTCTGATCGGCTGGCATGGCCGTGGCGATCCAATTATGATCCAGATGTCTAGACAGGTAAGCGCGCGCCACGCTATGCGTCAATCGACGACTTGCCGGCCTGTCCGTGACATCTGGGAGACGCATGACCGACGCCCCCGCCGACGAACTGACGCGCCGCGACGGCGAAACCCTGTGGCGGCAGATCGCGCGCACGCTGGAACGCGAGATCGCCGCCGGCGCGTTCCCCCTCGGCACCCGGCTGCCGACGGAGGCGCAACTTGCCGCGCGCTTCGCCGTCAATCGCCACACTGTGCGCCGCGCGATCGAGGATCTGTCCCGGCGCGGCCTGATCCGGGTGGAGCAGGGGCGCGGCAGCTTCGTCGCCGAGGAGACGTTCGACTACGAGGTGGGGCCGCGCACCCGATTCTCGGAATGGATCAGG
>JAKBCB010000448.1 GCA_021808185.1 Pseudomonadota bacterium | reverse complement strand
CTTGGCCGCGGTGATCGCGCCCTTGACGTCCATGGTCACGGTGCCAAGGCGCGGGTTCGGCATCAGCCCGCGCGGGCCGAGGATCTTACCCAGCCGGCCGACCAGGGCCATCATGTCCGGCGTCGCGATGCAGCGGTCGAAATTGATCTCGCCGGCCTGGATCTTCTCGGCCAGATCGTCGGCACCGACCACGTCGGCACCGGCGGCCAGCGCCTCCTCGGCCTTGGCGCCGCGCGCGAACACGCCCACGCGCACGGTCTTACCGGTGCCGTTCGGCAGGCTGACCAGCCCGCGCACCATCTGGTCGGCGTGGCGCGGATCGATGCCCAGATTCATCGAAATCTCGACCGTTTCGTCGAACTTGGCGGTCGCGTTGCGCTTCACCAGCGCGATCGCGTCGGCCAGCGGGAAGTTCTTGGTGCGATCGAAGCCCTTGTAGCCCGCCGCCAGCCGCTTGTCGTGCGCCATGGTCAGCCCTCCACCACGGTGATGCCCATCGAGCGGGCCGAGCCGGTCAGCATGCTCACCGCGCCCTCCACATCGACCGCGTTCATGTCCTTCATCTTGATCGCCGCGATCTCGCGCAACTGCGTCGTCGTCACCTTCCCGACCGCCGCGCCCTTGCCCGGCGTCGTGGTGCCCGCCGTGATGCCGGCCGCCTTCTTGAGGAAGTAGGTGTTCGGCGGCGTCTTCATGATGAACGTGAAGGTGCGGTCGCCGAACGCGGTGATCACCACCGGAACCGGCATCCCCGGCTCCATCTGCGCGGTGACGGCGTTGAATTCCTTCACAAACGCCATGATGTTCAGGCCGCGCTGGCCGAGCGCGGGCCCAACGGGCGGCGACGGATTCGCCTTGCCCGCCGGAATTTGCAGCTTGATGTAGCCGACGACTTTCTTTGCCATGATCCCTGGTCCCGAACCTGTGCCGAGGGACCGCGGTGCATGCGACCGGCCCGGCCAGAATGGCCGGCGCACGGTCTCCCGCGTTCCTGTAGAGCGCGGGCAGGTAGAGGATGCCCGCCCCCCTGTCCAGCGGAATCTTCGCCCGCCGCGCTTGACGCGCCGGCGGGCAAGCGTTTTCTGCATTCCAGGCCCCCGCCCGCGTCAGCCCCCCGCATGAAAGACGCCGCATGAGAGACGAGGATCTGTCCACCGCCCGCATCACCAGCCTCGCCACCCTCGAACGCGCCATCGCCGAGATCGGCTCGCTGTTCTCCCACGCCACGCCGGCGATCTGGCGCGGCCATGGCAATGTCGCCTGGCCGCTGCGCGCCGAGGTGTTCCGGCCCTTGCACGATTCCCACCACTACGACGAGCTGGCGCTGACGCAGGCATTCCTCGCCCAGGCGGAATCCCGCCACCGCCGCTGCCCGCCGCATGGCGACGTGGTCGGCTGGCTGATGCTGGCGCGCCAGGGCGGCCTGCCCACCCGCCTGCTCGACTGGACGCGCAACCCGCTGGTGGCGCTGTATTTCGCGGCCCTGCCCGACCCGGCCCGGCCGGACGCGGATGGCTGTGTCTGGGCCGTCGATCCCGGTGTGCTGAACCTGCGCCTGACCGGCCGCCGCGCGCTCGCCGCCGCCGACGACCCGAGCCTGCGCCCGCTGTTCGCCGCCGCCTTCGCCACACCCGACCCGGACGATGAGCCGGAGGCCGACGCGGTCGCCGCCGTGCG
The DNA here is from genome assembly GCA_021808185.1 of Pseudomonadota bacterium. Lineage (GTDB taxonomy): Bacteria > Pseudomonadota > Alphaproteobacteria > Acetobacterales > Acetobacteraceae > CAJCJG01. The sequence goes on along the minus strand of JAKBCB010000448.1, from coordinate 1,800 downwards.
CATGCGCGAGGTGGACCACCGCGTGCTGACGCAGCAGGGCTGCTACACCATCCACCAGGACGGCAAGGACCTGACCGAGACGGATTACCGCTACGTGGTCGATCCGCTCCAGCCCAATCCGGTCTGGCGCCGGGCCTTCGTCGTGCCGCGCACGCATAAGCGGCATCTGCTCGATCTGCTGGCAGCCATCGGCATCCAGCGTTCTACTCTTTTCCTCGATCTGGAAACGCTGTCCGACGACCTCAAACGCTCGGTGCCGCGCCTGGCGAGCGAGATGGCGACGGGGTTCTGAACGCGCCGCCGTCCGGCACCGACACGGGACGGGTTTTCCATTCGTTCGGCATGGTTGCACCTTCGCGATGCGTTAATTTGAACTAACTTTTGCGGAACAAACGAGCAAACCGCTGCCGCCGGCGGCGCTGGACATCGGCGCCCCCGCGCGGGACGATGCGGCGGACAGCAATGCCCTACCATCACACGCTCCACGGCACCCGCTTCACCTTCGCGGACCTGCGCACCCTGTTGGCCCGCGCCAGCCCCGCGCGCTCGGGCGACCAACTGGCCGGCATCGCGGCGGCCAGCGCCTCCGAGCGGGTCGCGGCACAATGCGCGCTCGCCGACCTGCCGCTGCGAACCTTCCTGACCGAAGCCGTCGTCCCGTACGAAACCGACGACGTGACGCGGCTGATCCTCGACACCCACGATGCCGCCGCCTTCGCACCCGTCGCCTCGCTCACGGTGGGAGAGTTGCGCGATTTTCTGCTCGCCGCCGATGATGTGTCCGGCCTGCGCGCGGGCCTGACGCCGGAAATGGTCGCCGCCGTCAGCAAGATCATGCGGCTGCAGGATCTGGTGGCGGTGGCCCGCAAATGCCGCGTCACAACGGCGTTCCGCGACACCATCGGCCTGCCCGGCCGCCTCTCGGTCCGTCTGCAACCCAACCACCCGACCGACGACCCGCGCGGCATCGCCGCCGCCACGCTCGACGGGCTGCTGCTCGGCGCCGGGGACGCGGTGATCGGCGTCAACCCGGCAACCGATTCGGTCGAGCGCACCACGGCCTTGCTGCACATGCTGTCCGACGTGGTGGACCGCTACGCCATCCCGACGCAGACCTGTGTGCTCGCGCACGTCACCACCACGCTGCGCTGCATGGAGCGTGGCGCGCCGGTCGATCTGGTGTTCCAGTCCATCGGCGGCACCGAGGCCACCAACGCCAGCTTCGGCGTCACGCTGGCGATGCTGCGGGAAGCCCGCGACGCGGCGCTGTCGCTCGGGCGCGGCACCGTCGGCACCGACTGCATGTATTTCGAGACGGGGCAGGGCAGCGCGCTCTCGGCCAACGCGCATCACGGCGTGGATCAGCAGACCATCGAGGCGCGCGCCCACGCCGTCGCCCGCGCGTTCTCTCCGCTGCTGGTCAACAGCGTCGTCGGCTTCATCGGCCCCGAATATCTGTACGACGGCAAGCAGATCATCCGCGCCGGGCTGGAGGATCACGTCTGCGGCAAGCTGCTCGGCCTGCCGATGGGCGTGGACGTTTGCTACACCAACCACGCCGAGGCCGACCAGGACGACATGGACGCGCTGCTGACACTGCTCGCCGCCGCCGGGGTGACGTATGTGATGGGCGTGCCCGGCGCGGACGACGTGATGCTGTCCTACCAGAGCACGTCTTTCCACGACGCGCTCTATGTCCGGCAAACCCTGGGCCTGCGCCCCGCGCCCGAGTTCGAGGCGTGGCTGGCGCGCATGGGGATCGACACCGCCGCCCCCGGACGCATCCCGGAACCGCTGGCG